>JBFIZG010000416.1:0-3449 GCA_041604955.1 Gemmatimonadales bacterium
GATCCGAAAACCGGGCGGCTCTATCCGCTCGTACTCCGGGACCTCGAACGGGAAGTCTCCCGCGCGCTCCGCAGGGTTTTCTTCCTGTTTGCACGCAAACACACGACGCTTCGGCCGCGCCACTTCCACGGTCTGGGACGCCGCGCCATGGTCAAAGCCGTGTGGAACGTCGACCGTTGTTTGAGCGACGTTTCCAACAGCTTCGACTTTCTCATGCAGGTCACGCCGGCCAACGCCCAGCGAGCTTGGCTCCAGTTCAAGCAGAGCAACTACGAGCGAACGCCGCTTTTTCGGTATCGGCCGCTCCCATTCGATCCGGTGTTGCTTCAGCGCGACCTCTATGCGACGCCCATGGAGCGCCTGGAAGATCCCGCGATCCGGCAGTTGTTGGCGGAGAAACAGGAAGAGCTGGGACGCCGCATAACGATGCTGCTCGATGTCAATACACGTCGCTTTGTACACGGCAGCATCCAGCTCTACGGCGAGCTCGACAAGGCGACGGTGAAACTGGCGAACCGAATCCTGGACACGCTACCGTCACGAACACGCGACGACTCCAAGATGGGGACGTACACGTGCCAACAGTTCGTGAAGCTCGTGGAAACGGAGCTGACTCACTACCGAACGATCGATCCGAAGATGAACGGATCCGTACAAATCCGCGACGACATCACGAGTCTCATGGTCTCCCGCGGTTCACTGCTGGTGGGTCGTCAGAGCCGAATTCCCCGTGCTCGCGCCGACGCGTTGATCCAGCACGAGGTCGGCACCCACATGGTCACGTACTACAACGGAAAAGCACAGCCCTTTCGGCAGTTGTACTCCGGTTTGGCGGGATACGAGGCGCTGCAAGAAGGTCTTGCCGTATTTGCGGAATACCTGGTGAACGGACTCAGCCGGCCGCGGCTCCGTACGCTCGCCGCACGTGTTCTGGCGGTTCGGCTGCTGCTGGACGGCGCGAGCTTCATCGAGACGTTTCGCGAGCTCGATCGCGCCCATGACTTCGAGCGGCGGGCTGCGTTCCTGATCACGATGCGCGTCTTTCGCGGGGGCGGTTTGACCAAAGATGCCGTGTATCTCCAAGGCCTCGCCGACTTGCTCAAGTATCTGCGCGGCGGTGGGGACCTCAAGCCGCTGCTCGTCGGCAAGATCGCCGTGGAGCACGTTCCCATCATCGAAGAGCTACAGTGGCGAAAGGTCCTCAAGCCGCCGTTGCTCAGGCCGCGCTTCCTGGACGCGCCGGGAGCCCAAGAGCGGCTGGAACGCGCCCGCAAGGGCCTCGACGTGCTCGACCTCGTGCCGGCACGCAAACGATGAAGCTCGGCATCGTGGTCAACGTGTTGGAAGGAGAGGTCGGAGGCCAAACGACCTACCGTCTCGCCGCCGAAGGGGCGAATCGCGGCCACGACGTCTTCCTCATCAGCACCGGGAACTTCGCCTATGAACCCGACGATACGATTCGGGCCCTGGCCCGTATCATCCCGGCACGAAACTATCGCTCGGTCGACGACCTCGCCGGCGTTCTGCAGGGGAAGAAGGCGACCAACCGCTGGGTGACGGTCGACGACCTCGACGTGGTGCTGCTCCGAAGCAATCCGTCGGTGCAACGGGCCTGGGCACAGTTCGCCGGCATCAACTTTGGACGTCTGGCCATGCGACACGGCGTCATCGTGCTGAACAATCCGAACGGGTTGGCGAAGGCGATGAACAAGCTCTACTTCCAGACGTTTCCGGAAGAGGTCCGACCCAAGACGCTCATTACGCGAAATCGCGAGCGGCTCAAGGACTTTGCCGACAACATGGGAACGGTGGTCATCAAGCCGCTGCAGGGGTCCGGCGGGAAGAACGTCTTCGTGATCCGGCCGGCGGATTTGCCGAACCTCAACCAAATGATCGATGCGGTGACCCGAGACGGGTACGTGGTTGCCCAGGAGTACCTGCCCGCGGCGACGGAGGGCGATACCCGGCTGTTCCTGATGAACGGCCAGCCGCTCATGGAGAACGGGAAGTACGCAGCGTTTCGACGCGTACGGACGGGGGACGATATGCGAAGCAACATCGAGGCCGGGGGCAAGCTCCGCCGGGCAACCGTGGACGACACCACGCTGGAACTCGTTGAAATGGTGCGTCCGCGCTTGGTGGAAGACGGCATGTTTCTGGTCGGTCTCGACATCGTTGGCGACAAGTTGATGGAGATCAATGTGTTCAGCCCTGGTGGGCTTGGCAGTGCTCAGAAATTCGAGAAAGTGAACTTTTCCGCGACCGTCATCCGCGCGCTCGAACGAAAGGTGCAGTACATGAAGTACTATCGCCGCGGGTTCGACAACGTCGGTATGGCGTCGCTCTGAAGCGCCAGTTCGCTCCATGGATACCAGTCCTCGCAGTCTATAGGAGAATCCATCATGCGTATCGGGTTTGTCATCAATGAGCTCAAATCGGAGGAAGGGGGGTTCACCACGATGCGCCTGGGGCAGTCCGCGGTGAACCTGGGCCACGAGGCATGGGTCATGGGCGTGGGCGACCTTGCGTACGACCACACCGACAGCGTCGCGGCACGCGCGGTGACCGTTCCGAAGAAGAGCTATAAGACGTCCCAGGCGTTCCTCGACGACCTCCGCGGCAAGAAGGCGATCCGACAACGCATCAGTGTCGATGATCTCGACGTGTTGATGCTCAGAAACGTCCCCTCTGACGATGCCATCAGCCGTCCATGGGCGGCCACAATCGCGATCGAGTTTGCGCGGCTCGCGGCCCGCCGCGGGGTGGTGGTGGTCAACGACCCCAACGGACTGGCCAAGGCCTCGAGCAAGATGTACTTCCAACTGTTTCCAGAAGAGGTTCGACCTCATACCGTCATCACGCGGGACCGGGATGAGATCAAGGCGTTCGTCCGGGAAATGGGTGGGAAGGCCGTGCTCAAACCGCTACAGGGATCCGGTGGCGCGAGCGTGTTCCTCGTCAGGCCCGATGACCTGCCGAATCTGAATCAAATGATCGATGCGGTCAGCCGCGACGGGTACGTGATCGCTCAGGAATACCTCGCCGCCGCGGAGGAGGGGGACATGCGGATGTTCGTGATGAATGGCCGTCCCCTTCGGGTGAAAGGGAAGTACGCGGCCTTTCGGCGTGTCCGGACCGGTGGCGATATGCGTTCGAACATCCATGCTGGCGGCAAGAAGGCCGAGGCGAATGTGAGCGAGGCGGACCTCCGCATTGCGGAGATCGTTCGGCCGAAGCTGGTCCAGGACGGGATGTTCCTCGTGGGGCTCGACATCGTCGGCGACAAGTTGATGGAGATCAACGTGTTCAGTCCGGGCGGGTTGGGGAGCGCGCAGACCTTCGAGAAGGTGAATTTCAGCCGCTACGTGGTCGAAGCCCTGGACCGCAAGGTGCAGTACATGAGCTTCTACGGGCGGAACTTCGACAACGTCGACATGTGCACGCTCTGA
>JBFIZG010000417.1:0-3448 GCA_041604955.1 Gemmatimonadales bacterium
ACGGAATGACCATCGACCAGGCCTCGACGCAACGAAGACGATATACGCGTTCCTCGGTCGGATGCGCCTTCAACAGATCGTCGATGTCGAAGACCTGGGGCTTGTGCACTTCCCCACCGACGGCCAGCGTCCACGGACGCGTCCGCAGCGTGTGTGCGTTCTTTGCCGGATCGCGCTTGTCCGTTCCGAACTCGTAGAAATTGTTGTAGCCCGTGACGTCTTCAAACGGTGTGAGTTTGTCATCCGCGTCACGCGCGTCCCCGCTGAACTTTTCGGCCCACCACGGTACAGCAGGACCCAGGGCCATGGCGCCGGCGCCACAGATACCCTCGATGAACTTCCGGCGATTCAGATAGACAGATTCATCGGTGATCTCAGACGCCGGGATCTCGTTGCCCCGCTTGATCAACATGGTTCGGACGCTCCCGAGTAGGTTCTAGAGGCGGTAGCCGCATTGCCTGCACCCAACCATTACCAATATCGCCTTCCGATGCAAAAGGTTCCAATGACGTTCGGAATTCGCATTCCATGCTCCGTCAACCGTTTAACCGCCAACCCGCCTATCCGTTAACCCCGTGATCTGGCTCCCTGGAACTCATCCCTCCCGAGACCTATTATTAAGGTGGTCTAATTTCTCCACCTCCAGGTTGCGGGTTCGGGCCCGCACCCGCCGGCGAGGCTCACGCATGGCTACACGCCGTCGAACGAGGATCTCTCTAGTCACGTCGCTCGTGTTGTGCGTCGCCCCACTGCTCCAAGCGCAGACCTCCGCGACCATCGTGGGAACGATCCACGACGCCGTGACGGGGTCACCGCTAACGGGGGTTGTGGTCACCGTGGTTGGTTCGACCATGCAGGGCGTCACCGACGATGAGGGACTGTATTCCATTGACAGCGTGCTGCCGGGCCTCGTGAAGCTCACCGCGCAAGTCATCGGATACCATCCGATCACGACGGACTACTACACGGCGCTCCCGAGGGAACCGCTCGACGTTGACTTCAAGCTGGCCCCCGTCGTGGTCGCCATTGCAGGTGTCGAGATCACCGGTCGGCGACCGGTCCGAGAGTACCCCGGCGCGATGGTGCTCACGAGCGACGACTTACCGCCTCGTGGCGACATCTTGAACGCCCTCCAAGGCGCTGTGCCGAGCATCAGCGTCCGAGGACGACGCGACAACACGCGGGTGAGAGCCCGCGGGTCCATGTCAGAAGTTCTCTTCGTCATTGACGGCGTCGTGACCACGCCACCGCTCAGATTCTACATCGACGCGGCCAACGTCGAATGCGTCGAGGTGAGGCGTGGACATCTCGCGGCTCAAGAATATCGCGCGAGCATCAACTCGGAGATCTACAGCGGCGTCGTCCTCATTTGGACGAAGGGCGCCTTGGGCGCTCGACCGCGCTCCTGTTTCAAGACGCCTTAGTTCGCGCCGCCGTCGTCGGTCCCGGCGATGGTGATGCGGACGACGGTTCCCTGCCCCACCACACTCTCGACCGCGATCGTCCCACCCCACGACTCGACCAGCCGCTTGCAGATCGCGAGCCCAAGACCGGTTCCGCTCGTGGTCGTCGAGAAGCGCGGTTCGAACACGTGCGGAAGATCGTCAATCGGAATGCCTCGTCCGTCGTCCGCGAGCACGATGGACGCCGGCGCTGCGCGACCTTCCCCGTTCCCAGAAACAGCAATCGTCACCCGCGAGGCGCCCGCGTCGCGAGAGTTCTCGATCAAGTTGATGAGCACCTCTTTCACCTCGCCCTTTCTGACCGGGACGACGACGGTTTCCCCGGCTTCCACGATGACATCCGGTCCCTCACTGAGGGAATACAACTCTGCAGCATCGTGCGCGATCTCGACGAGATCGGCCGGCGCGAGCGGAGCCGCCTCGGCCGGGGGCGCTCCGAAGCGCGCGAACGCGCGGGCAATAGCGTCGAGTCGCTCGATTTCGGCGAGGATGCTTCGGGCCGTGCGGTCGAGCACCGCGTCGAAGTCGCTGTGCGGGTCCCGCCTCACACGCTGCAGGTGCTGGACTCCCAAACGAATGGGCGTGAGCGGGTTCTTGATTTCATGCGCGATCTGTCGGGCCAGCTCACCCCAGGCGAGCACTCGGACTGCGCGCGTCAGCTCGGTCGCGTCGTCGAGCGCCACGACGGCGCCGGACTGTTCGCCGTGGAGCGTGGCCACCTGCACGCGGATGCGACGGTCACCGACGTCGAACTCATGGGCGCCCGTGTCTTCGCCCCGCGCGACGAATTGTTTCACCCACGACCACACCGAGGCCCATTCCGACCCGCCGAGCCGATCGATGGGGGTCCCGGTCTCGAGCGTCGACCCCAGCAGCTCCTCCGCCCGCCGGTTGACCAGCGTCACTCCCAAACTGTGGTCGAGTGCGACGACACCGGTGGCGACGTTTCGCAGGACGGACACCGTGCGATTGCGCGCGGCGTTGAGGGCCGCCTGGCTCGCCTCGACGTCGCGCGCCATGCGACGAAACGCGCTCGCCACGGGAACGAACTCCGTGGGCATCGCGGGATCGAACTCCGGGAGTTCGACGCCACGCCCGACGGCCAAGGCCGCCCCACGAAGCGATTGCACCGGCTTCGCAAGCGATCGCGCGGCGACCGCGGCCAGCCCCGCCGCGGCAGCCAGACCGAGCAACGACACCAATGCCATCCCAAAGGCTACGTCTTCCTGGTCCCGCAGCACGTCGCGCACCTCGACCAACCGCGGAGCTGCTAACACCAGCTCCGCTGGCGCCCCTCCCACGTTCCGGTACCCGATGCGCGTCGCCTGCCCGCCCACCGACACGTCGGCAGCGACGTTGATCTGATCTCGCGCGAGCCCCCGAAAAACACGCGGAGGCATATACCGGTTCAAGAGTCCCAGTTCGTTCAGCACGGTGGGGCTCGATTCCACCAACACTCCGTCATCGTACCACAGGAGATCGGCATTCAGCGCCAGTGAGAGCTCGCTCAGTTGCTCGCGTAGCTCGCCGGCCGGCAACGCCTCGAACCGCCGTGCCGTTTGGGTCGCGTCGCTCAGGGTCTGTTGGACGACCAGGTCGCTGCTTCGTCTGGTGTCAGCGCGGAGCCGTCCCACGGTCCACGCCGAGAAGACCAGCGTCGGGAGAATGAAGAAACCGGCCAAGGCCACCGTGAGCCTCGCTCGATAGGAGCGAAACCGGAGAATCTCGCGCACACCAATCGGGATGATGAGCGTCCCACTCAGCGTCTCACCGATGACCCAGAGGAGCATGATCACTAGCACGTTCACCGCGACTGACAGGGTCCCACGGACGAGGTGATGTCCTGCACCACCCAGTTCCACCTCCGCATGGAGGTGACGTGGCCCCCCCGTCAGTTCGAGTGTCCGGCTACCCCGGATGATCCAACTCTCGCGCTCCCACACGACGCTCTCGATTGCCAGATCCTGTTCCGGCAACGGCTCGCC
>JBFIZG010000418.1:0-3431 GCA_041604955.1 Gemmatimonadales bacterium
ATCGCTGTAGTTGATCTCCACCGTCATGACCTTGTCAAAGCGGTTGAAGATCTCTTTGAGACCGGGCTCGAGTGGTGAGAGAAACGTGAGATGAAGCGAGGACACGTCCAGCCCTTCCGCACGGGCGCGGTCGACTGCCTCCTCGATTGCCCCCTTGGTACTGCCCCACCCAACCACCAGCAACCGGCCGGCCTGATCGCCACGGACAACGGGCGGCATGAGCGTCTGCTGTAGCACGGCGAGCTTCCGGCTTCGCATATCCATGCCACGCTGATGCGATTCGGGATCGTAGGCTACCTTGCTCGCTTCATCGTGCGCCAGCCCGGTCGCTGTGAACATTCCCTCGGGTTGTCCCGGGATCGGCCGAACCGAAAGGCCCGACTGCGGATCCCACTCGTAGGGACGGCGGCCCTTCGGCACGGCGCTCAGGTCCACCGGCGAGGCGTGCCACCTGGCGTCGAGTTCTGGCCGCGTGAACGGTTGAACGCCGGTCGCCAGATTGGCGTCGGTCAACACGATCACCACTGCGCGGAACGCATCCGCGATTCGGCGGGCCGTGATCATGCAGTGAAAGCACTCTTCGATCGTGGCCGGGGCAAGAACGACGTGCGGCGCATCGCCGGGCTGCCCGAAAAGCGCTGCCAAGAGATCGGACTGTTCGACCTTGGTCGGAAGTCCGGTACTGGGACCCCCGCGCTGCACGTCCACCACCACCATGGGCGTCTCCGTCATCACGGCGAGCCCGATGGATTCGGTCTTCAGTGCGAGACCGGGCCCCGACGTGACCGTGAACGAGACCTTCCCGGCGAACGACGCTCCGATCGACACACCAGCCGCCGCTATCTCATCCTCGGCCTGATGGACGATGCCACCGAACTTCTCGAAGATGTCGCCGAGGTAATGCGAGACCGACGTGGCGGGTGTGATCGGATACATCGCGCAGAGTTCCATGCCGGAGGCCACCGCTCCCAGCGCGATTGCCTGGTTGCCGTTCATGACCACGAGCGCGCGGTCGGTTGGGGAGCGCGGAACATCAATCCGGAAATCCAGATGCTCGTTCGCCCATTGCAGGCCAAGATCGAACAGCTGGACGTTCGACTCATAAATCTCTTGTGATTTTTTCTTGAACTGGTCGGCGATCTGGTCGCGGACCTTCTCCGCGTCCCGTTCGTAGACGGTGGCCAGCAAGCCGAGAGCGAACATGTTCTTGCCGCGGCGGGCGTTTTCGACCACCGTCAGACACTGCTCTTCCATGGGAACGCGGACGAACCGGTAGGAACGGCTCCCGAGTTCCTCCATCGCGGTTTCCCACGCGTGTCTGATGTCCGGATTCTCGTGACGCTCCCACATGTCCTCGATGAGGATGATCGCGTCTTCGGCTAATGCATCCAAACGGTGCCGCGCGAGGAGGACCTGCTCGTTGAAAGCCACAACCAGGTTGGCCTCATCTCCCCAGTTGGTGACCGGGTTCGTGCCGATACGGATACGGTTCCCGCTGGCGCTCGTTGGCGTTCTGGGCGGTGGTTGGATTTCGGCTGGGATGATCTCGACGGTCCAGACACCGTTGCCCATCTTCGCCGAGACCGCGCCAAAGATCTGACCGCACTTTTGCGCGCCCTCACCCGAGTCCGAAACGATTTCGACGGTGTGTTCGGAGACCCGGACGTGCGTGGGGCCCTCGTCATCTACAGCGGACGAGGCCGCTGCTGCGTCCGGTCGAAAGATCGTGGCCATCTAGCGGTCCCCATTGCGGAAGTACGCACCTCCGCCGAGCGACGGTCGGCCGGCAAGGATACGGCATCGAGGGCGACACTCCCGATCTCAACGCGTCATTTCCCCTCTCGTACCCGTGGTCACGGGACGATGACCGTCGGACCTATATTAGTGGAATCCGGCGAATCGAAGGGGAAGTTTGTGTGAAGAAATCTTCACGCAAGAAAACGGCGCCCTCCAGCAAGCTGATGGACGCCGTTCGTTCATGGGTGGGTCAGGCGACGACGGTTCCGTTAGCCTCCAGCTGCACGCGTTGCAAGTTCGCGGTCGATCAACAAGAACGCCGACGCATTGTCCCCCGCCAACTTGAGCCGCGCGATGATATCGGTCACCGCTCGTTCTTCTTCGGTCTGTTCGGTGATAAACCACTGGAGCATCAATTGGGCTGGGTAGTCCTTCTCCTTGAGTGCGAGCTCGTAGAGGCCCGTGATGGACGCGGTGATTTCCCGTTCGTGCATCAATGACTGCTCCATCACTTCGAGCGGGCTCGCGAATCCCGATGGCGGTTTGTCGATCGCCTGCAGCACAACCCGGCCACCGCTCTCAATTAAATAATCAAAGAGTTTGACGGCGTGCGCCAGTTCTTCTCGATACTGCATTCGCATCCAGTGGGCGAACCCCGGCAAGTTACGCTCGGCAAAATCCGCCGACATCGCCAAGTACAGATAGGCGGAATAGAATTCCTTGCCGATCTGCTCGTTGACCGCCCGTTCTACCGCTTTGCTGGGCATAGGCCTCCATCCGTTTCCCGGTAGGGTGATTGTGGATGGAATGTAGACGGCGCGGGCGCGGTTAACCAGTGGAGTCACTCCCTAGGGCCGACGGCCGGCGGGCGCTGCCGAGGGCCTGAAATCGCCGCGTCCTGGTCGCACGCGCGTCGGCGGCTGATTATCATACGGCGCTCAGAGCCTGTCTGACACAGGACGGTCGACACACACTCGCGGAGTCACCGATGGCCATCACACTAACATTCCTGGGACACGCCGGTTTCACGATCGACGACGGCAGTCACAAGCTGGCGATCGATCCGTTTCTCACCGACAATCCGGTTGCCAAGCACAAACCCGAAGACATCACCTGCACGTACGTGGCCCTGACCCACGGTCACCCGGACCACTTCGGTGACACGGTCACCATCGCCAAGGCGAACGACGCGCCGGTCCTGGCTGCGTTCGAGATCTGCGAATATCTGGGGGAGCACGGCTGCAAAACCGATCCGGGCAATCCCGGCGGTCGCATCGTCACCGACTTTGGCTGGGTGGCGTTCACCCAAGCGTTTCATTCGTCGTCGTACGATGGTCGCTACATGGGGATGCCGTGCGGCCTCGTCGTCCATGTCGGGGATGTCACCCTCTACCATTGCGGTGACACGACCATCTTCAGCGACATGAAACTGATTGGGGAAATCTACAAGCCCGACATCGCCATGATTCCCATCGGGGACCGATTCACCATGGGGCCGGAACTCGCGACCCTCGCGGCGCAGCTCATCCAGCCGAAAGTCGCCATCCCGATTCATTACGGCACCTGGCCACTGCTCGTGCCCGACGCCTCATTGTTCCAACCGAAGGGCGTGGAGGTCAAGGTCCTCGAACCTGGTGAGGAATGGTCCTACGAATGAACCGCCGACGGAATGACGAGGTCAGCGAGGCGACGGC
>JBFIZG010000419.1:0-3419 GCA_041604955.1 Gemmatimonadales bacterium
AGCGACTGCCCCGTCTAATCGGCGTGCGGGCCGCGCTCGACATCATTCTCGCTGGGAAGACGCTTCCGGCAAAACGGGCGTTCAAGCTAGGCATGGTCGACGAGTTGGTCCATCCTGCCATTCTCGAGGAGGTTGCATCCCAGGCGGCGAAACGGTTGGCGGATGGGTGGCGTCCGAGCCGCAACGGGGGGGGTGTGGCGGGACTCCTCCTGGACAAGAACCCGCTCGGAAGACGGGTCGTCTTCTCGCAGGCCAAGAAACAGGTCGAGAAAAAAACCGGTGGCAACTATCCAGCGCCGCTTGCGGCGCTGGAGGCGGTGGAACATGGGCTCCGTTACGGACTGGACGCCGGCCTCGACCACGAGTCGGCGCGGTTTGCCGAACTGGCCGTTGGGGATGTGTCCAAGCATCTGGTACAAATCTTTTTCGCAACCACTGCCCTGAAAAAGGACCCCGGCGTCGCGGGCGCGGCCCCTGAGCCCCGCCCGGTGAACAACGTGGCCGTGGTGGGGGCGGGATTCATGGGTTCGGCGATCGCGGGTGTCGCCGTGCAGCGGGGGGGTGCGGACGTTCGGCTCCGGGACGCGAATGTAGAGGCGGTAGCTCGCGGGCTTACCGCGGCGCGAAAAATTCTCCAACACCAGCTCAAGCGTCGTCGGATCACCAAATACGATTTCCAGCGGTTGTCGGCGCTGCTGTCTGGTGGTGTCGATTGGGCGGGTTTCGGCCGAACCGATCTCGTCATCGAAGCCGTTTTCGAAGACCTCGACGTAAAGCACACCGTGTTTCGGGACATCGAGGACCACGTTGCGCCAAGTTGTATCCTCGCGTCGAATACGAGCACCATCCCGATAGGGCGGATTGCCCAGGCGGTGCGCGACCCCTCACGCGTGATCGGCATGCACTTCTTTTCCCCGGTGGAAAAAATGCCGCTGCTCGAAGTCATCGTCACTGGGGAAACAGCCGCAACCGTGACCGTGACCGCGGTGCAGTTTGGCCGCCGTATGGGCAAGACCGTCATCGTAGTGCGTGATAGCCCGGGGTTCTGGGTCAATCGCATTCTCGCTCCGTACCTGAACGAGGCGGGTCACCTTCTCCGCGACGGAGTCGCCGTCGAGACGATCGATCGCGAGATGCGGACGTTCGGATTCCCAGTCGGCCCCATCGCGCTGTTAGACGAAATCGGCCTCGACGTTTCGGTCAAAGCGTCGGCGGTGCTCCACGAAGCCTTTGGCGAGCGCATGGCACCTGTCGCCGGTCTCGGCAAGATGACGAAGGACGGTCGCCTGGGCCGGAAGAGCGGTCGCGGATTCTATCGGTATGAAAAGGGAAAGAAGAAGGGCGTCGATCGCACGGCACTGGACCTTCTCGGTGCTCCGGCCGAGACGGCGGTTCCTGACGCGGACGTGACGCGTCGCCTCATCTTTGCCATGCTCAACGAAGCGGCCAGGGCAATCGACGACGACGTCGTGCGATCTCCCAGAGACGGCGATATTGGCGCCGTCTTTGGCATTGGGTTCCCGCCGTTTCGGGGTGGCCCGCTGCGGTACATCGATGAACTCGGTGCCAGCCAGGTGACGGCGCGTCTCGCCGAACTCACCGAGCGATACGGCGACCGGTTCGCGCCGGCGCCGATTCTCGAACGCATGGCGGAAGCATCCGACCGATTTTATCCCACCGGCTAGCCCAAAGAATTCACAGTGCTGCGCGCGGCCTTCCAGTGGCTCAGCGATCGAAAGAGCGTTTTCAGGTTTGTGAAACGCAACCGTGTGGCGAACAAGATCGCCTCTCGGTTTGTGGCGGGTGAGACCATCGACAGCGCCATCGAGGCGTCACGGCCGCTCAACACCAAGGGCATCACGGTCAGCCTGGACTTGCTGGGGGAAAGCGTCAAGACCACGGCGGAGACCGAGCGGGCACGGGACGGGGTGATCGAGGCACTCGACGCCATTGCCTCGACGGGCGTTGCCGGCAATGTCTCGATCAAACTCTCGCAGATGGGACTCGACATCGACCAGTCGCTCTGTTCCGAGAACATGCACTCGGTCCTGAACCGCGCACGAGATCTCGACATCTTCGTTCGCATCGATATGGAGAGCTCGGCGTACGTGGAGAGCACGCTTCGCCTGTTTAACGAGGATCTCCACCCCACGTTTGGGGACCTCGTTGGCGTCGTCATACAGAGCTATCTTCGCCGTTCTGAAGAAGATGTCACAAACCTGATTGCCAGCGGAGCCAGGGTGCGCCTTTGCAAGGGGGCGTACGCCGAACCGGCCGCGATCGCGTTCGAATCAAAAGCCGACATCCGGTCATCATACGTGCGGCTGCTCGAGCGACTCTTGGACAAGGGCAACTATCCGGCGGTAGCGACGCACGATCCGCGGTTGATCAACCATGCGATCGACTACGTGCGCCGCCAGCAGATTCCCGTGGAACGCATGGAGTTCCAGATGTTGTACGGTGTGCGGCGGGACCTCCAGGATTGGCTTCGCCAGCAGGACTTCAACGTCCGTGTCTACATCCCGTTCGGTACGAACTGGTATCCTTACCTCATGCGTCGACTCGCCGAACGACCCGCAAACGTCAGTTTCATGGTCGCAAG
This sequence comes from Gemmatimonadales bacterium, assembly GCA_041604955.1. GTDB lineage: Bacteria > Gemmatimonadota > Gemmatimonadetes > Gemmatimonadales > GWC2-71-9 > JBFHWR01. The sequence continues at coordinate 2,603 of JBFIZG010000419.1, forward strand.
TATTGTCCGTGAGAGCCTGTCGCGCCGATGAACGACGATGCGACCCTGGGTGGGTACCTTGCGGTCCACGACCGTCCCCCGGCCTTCGAGGGTACGGACGGGGAGGCGTACTCGGTTGCCGAATATGTCGACGACGATCCGGACGAGACGGGGCGCTTTGGCGCCGCACTGCTGTTTGTCCGCTGGTCCACAGCCGGCGACCAGCCTGTTGGACATCTGGAAACGGAGTACCTGGCGTTTGGGGCCAATCCGGCCGACGCGGTGACGTCCATCCGGGCTCTTTCGCTCCACGAGATCAAAGCTCATCTCGATCGCCTCATCGCCTCCCGGAAGGAGCAGTCCCGTTGAGCGAGATTGCCGAGGGTGTGGTGCTCGCGCGAACCGGCGGCCGGTATCGTGTGCTGGTAGACGAGGACGTCGTTGAGGCAACGCTGCGCGGCCGGTTGCGCCAGTCTCGGGAGCGCCGGGTGCTGGTTGGCGATCGCGTGACCATGCGCCGGCATGCCGATGGAGATGTCACCTTAGAAGAAATCTTGTCGCGCACCTCGACGTTACGGCGCCGCACCCCGGGCAGAGGGCGTGGAACGCGGGCCGTGGCGGCGAACATCACACAAGTCGTCACCGTCGGCGCGGCGAGCGAACCCGATTGGAACACGTACCTCATGGATCGTTTCATCGCCGTGGCCGAAGCCAACGGCATACCGGTCGTGATCGTGATCAATAAATGTGATCTCGTTGGTGCGGTCGAATCGCTGGCCGAACCGTATCGAGGAGCCGGATACCCCGTTCTCTTGACGAGCGTCCGCGACCGGCGCAG
>JBFIZG010000420.1:0-3410 GCA_041604955.1 Gemmatimonadales bacterium
GAAGCGGACGGCAAACCGAGAAGCGAGTCTCGGATGCTGGGCCGACGGATGTTGCTTTTCTTGTACGTGGAATGAGTGGTGGGAGGTGCGTGACGAGCCATCGGGCTTCGCGCACCGCCGGCGCGGAGGCGGTACGGATTCGATTAACCGGTTGACTGCCAGCCGCTCTCTCGGATCGCGCTATCCGTCCCGCCGTTCAGTGGGTAGCGATCCTCAGTCCCCGAGTCCCAGCACCATCCAGAGTTGGTGCAGGTGCTCGTCCCTCGTCAGCTTCGATGGCTCGGCGCGGCAATCGGGGCAGAGGCCTCCGAGCACCGGAAGGGCGGTGACCCGGCGGTGCCGGGGCATCGTGCGGCACAGCCGCGATCCGGTCACCGTGTTGCCGCACTCGGGGCAATAAGCAGGCAACCGGGTTTCGCAGAGTCGGCAGAAATCCCTCGCAAGCTGCACGAAACCCTCCAATCCTTGATTCAGCATGACGTGCCCTCCGTGACGAGAACATGAAGACCACGTGAAAAAACGCCAGCCGGATCGTAGCTTCGAGCGTGCCGCCACGATCGCCGATCTCACACATCTCCGACACCGCCCGCTGGGTCGCCATGTATCGGGCCATGGAGTCCGAGCGTCCGGACGCCCTGTTCTGGGACCCGTACGCGCGGATGCTGGCCGGTCCGGAGGGCGAGGCGATGGTCCGCGCCATGCCGAAGGGACGACAATCTGCCTGGGCGATGATCGTGCGGACCGCGGTGATGGACGAACTGATCATGAACGCGGTGAATCGCGATGGGGCGGACACCGTGCTCAACCTCGCCGCGGGTCTGGACACGAGGCCGTACCGCCTATCGCTGCCTGGCACGGTCCGCTGGGTGGATGCCGACCTGGCCGACGTGCTGGCATACAAAGAGACGCGGCTCGCCGGGAAAGAACCGGTTTGCGCTCTGGAATACGCCAACATCGATCTGACCGATTCCGCTGCCAGACTGGCGCTGTTCGAGCGGGTCGACGCGCGAGCGAACCGGACGATTGTCATCACGGAGGGACTGCTCGTGTACCTCGAACCGAGTCAGGTCGAAGATCTGGCGCGTGACCTCCATGCGCACCTGACGTTCAACTGGTGGTTGATCGATCTCGCTTCCCCCCGAGTGCTGAAGATGCTCGAGCGCACGTGGGGAAAGCACCTGCGGGCCGGCGGGGCACCGATGCGCTTCGGACCGAAAGAGGGAACGGTGTTCTTCGCCCCTTTTGGGTGGACCGAACGCGAATTCCGGTCGATGTGGGAGGAGTCGCTTCGGCTCAACCGCTCGATGCGCTTTGCGCGGCTCCGGCACTGGGTCGGTCGGCTCTATCCCAAGAAGAAACGGGAAGAGTTCCGCCGAATGTCGGGGATCGTGTTGCTGGAACGGGAATAGGGGCGAGATAGCGATCGAAGAGATCCACGTCCAGCCATTTTCCGATGGCCCCCTTCCGTTGACCGTTCGGGCAACGGATACCCCACCGCTCACTACTCACAGAGGGTGGTGCCTTCTGCTCACCACCGCACACCCACGGCGTTCGTCAAGAACCGCATGAACGGCGTGCCGCTCTTGACCGTGGCGGCGTAGCGGTCCAGGAAGTCGGGCCGCTCGCAGTCTGTCGGATCCAGGGTGGCCACACCGATAAAGTCTTTGCGCTTGAGGTCGTCGATCAGGGGGTGCTCGGGGTCGTACCCTTTGGGCGCGCGCTTGAGCGCGCTACCTGCCAGCTCGAAACGGGAGCGGAACGTCTTGCTGTGGGCTGCGCGTCTCCAGGCGGCTGGTTCGTCCACGATGGCGTCCCTGATCAGGGCGAGGGTCGCGGCGTCGGGGTGCCAGATGCCGACTCCGACGAATACGTTGCCGGGCTGAAGGTGAAGGTAGTAGCCCGGCGCATGGGCGTCTTTGCCGGCCTCGTGTCGAAACTGGGCTGCCACCCAGATCTTATACGGCTTCTTGTCCCGGGAGAATCGGGTGTCCCGGTGGATCCGGAACATCGAACCACGGGTAGGGTGCGGGTCTGCCACCAGGTGCGGCGTGATCTTGGCCAGCTTGGGCTTGAAGTCCGCGATGAAGCGGAGCAGCGGGTCCCGAACGTCGCGCTCGTAGCGCGCCTTGTTGGCGGTGAACCATTCCCGGTTGTTGTTACGCTCCAGTTGCTTGAGGAACTTGAAGAGTCCTGGGGTGAAATGGGGTGCCTTCGGCATGGTCATGTATCCGTTGTTGGGATTCGGAGCGAAAACTGAAAAGATCATAATAGCGACCTTGTGGTGCGTCACTTCCTGGCGGCCCGCGCCGACCCTCGGCGGGCTCCGGCTGCAGCCGCTTACCTTTCACAGATGCGCGTCGATCCCGACGAGTTCTTCCGGTTACCGCTCCGCGTGCACGAATTCCTATCGGATGTGCCGCTCCACGACGTGTGGCGCTTCAGGCTTCGCGGCGGCGGCCCAGGCCGCACCGTACGTGATGCGGTCTCGCTGTTCCTGGCTATTACAGCCACAGGGGTCAACCCCCTTGGCCGCGCGCTCTTCGGTATCCGCAAAGCAGTGGGGGGCGTGTTCGGTTGGGATCGGGAGGTTCCACGGGCGCGCGAGATCTCCTATGTCAACCGAGTGTCCGCAGAGGACAGGGCTCGATCCCGCGAGAGCCCCGGTTCGAGACAGGCCTTCTGGACCGTCGTCTACACCTTTGACGGTGAGGCCCTGGGCGAGGTCATCAACCGGACCGTTCACGCGTTCCTGTTGTTCGCCCTCCGACCCGCGAACACTGGATACACGCTATACTGGGCGATCTACGTCAAGCCGGTCAATCGCTTCACGCGATTCTACTTGGGCGTGATCGATCCGTTCCGGCGGTACGTGATCTATCCCGCGATCATTCGGCGATTCGAGGAGGCCTGGCAGAGCAAGTGGGAGAGAGGCGGGATGGAGAAACCATGACCGCGCGTGGCGTCTGCTGGCGCACACTCCTCTGTGCACTCGCCTGGACGCTGCTTTCTGTTGCGTCCCTCAGCGCACAAGAGGTGCGAAGGGTCACCGTGGATGTGGCGGTCGGCGCGTCGGTGTACGACTTCGGTGGCGCCGACGAGGAATCACGGGAGAGTGGGGCTGGTTTCGTGCTCGCGAGTCGCGTTTCGATTCCGTTGGTGCGTGCGCTGATCGTCGAGGCGGGGGTCACTTATTTCCAGCACGAGCGTTCGTTCGCGGCTCAAACCAGTCGTTCCCTCTTTCCCGAACTCGGTGTCCAGCTGGTCTTCCCATCGGGACCGTGGTGGCCGTACGTGGGCATCGGCGGCGGATGGCAACAAATACTGGACACCGGAGGCGGGACCAATGGGACGGTGCATGGGAGCGCGGGGGTTCGCCGGCGGCTGTCCCGGCATTGGGGCGTGCGTGGCGA
>JBFIZG010000421.1:0-3405 GCA_041604955.1 Gemmatimonadales bacterium
GTCCTCCAAGCGAAAATGGAAGAAGACCCGGCCGTCGTGAAACGGGCCGTCGCCTACCTTTCGGCCTCTCGGGACCTCGAGCGCGTCGCCGATCTGGCCACCAACATCGCCGAAGACGTCGTCTTTATGGTGGAAGGCGAAGTCATCAGGCACCGATACGGCGAACAACCGGCCTTGTGACGGATCCGGACGTTGAGCGTTAAACGATGATGGTGTTGGACGTTGAACGTTGGACGTTGGACGTTGGACGTTGGACGTTGGATGTTGGACGTTGGATGTTGGATGTTGAACGTTTCTCCCTCTCCCTCCCTTGCCGGCGCCCGACACCGGGGCTTGTTTTCAGACCGACTCGACCCAACTAGTTCCCAATGTCGCTCAAAACCAGACTCAGCTCGCTGTTCACCATTGGCCGAGGTGTCGTCGGCGGTCTTTCGGAGACCACGGCCGGTGACGACCCGATTCGCCTGTTTCAGCAGTGGTTTGACGCAGCAAAGAAGGCGGGCATCTTTTTGCCGGAAGCCATGAGCGTCGCAACGGCCACTCCAGACGGCAAGCCGTCTGCGCGGATGATGCTGCTCAAAGGCGTGGAAAAAGACGGTTTCCAGTTCTTCACCAACTACGACAGCAGAAAAGGTCGTGAGCTCGACGAGAACCCACACGTCGCACTGGTGTTTCACTGGGCAATCCTTCAGCGACAGGTCCGCGTGGAGGGACCGGTCGAAAGGATGTCCCGAGAGGATTCTAACGCGTACTTCCAGTCTCGCCCTCGAGGGAGCCGTATCGGTGCATGGGCGTCCAAGCAGAGCTCGGTGCTCGCAGGCCGACCGGATCTGGAGCGTCGGTTCCACCAGGTCGAAGCGGAATACAAGGGGCAAGACGTGCCGCTGCCCCCGTTTTGGGGTGGATTCAGGCTACGGCCCCACCGCATAGAATTCTGGCAAGGCCGGATCAACCGCCTGCATGACCGTCTCGCATACACCCGTGACGGAGACGCATGGAAGATCGAGCGCCTGAGCCCCTAACCCGCGGGACGGCGGTCCCGTGTACGCGCCGATCGGCCTCGAACCGTCGTCTTGCGGATCCGCTGCTCGAAGTGTTTCTCTCCTCGCCACCACTTGACTGCCGGATACCATCATGGCAACTGCACCTGATCCCGCGCGCGTATACCCGCTTCTCATCGACGGCACACTCGCGACCAACGGGACGACCCGTGAAATCAGGAGCCCGTTTTCCGGCAAGCCCGTTGGGCTGACGGCCGTCGCGACCGCAACCGACGTTGCCCATGCAATCGATGCCGCGGTACGATCCGCACCGGAGGCACGGTCCCTCCCCTCGCACCGGCGGGCGGACGTTTTGGAACGGATGTACACCCTTGCCTGCGGCCGTCGCGACGAACTCGCCGTGTTGCTGGCGCACGAGGCAGGCAAACCGGTCAAGGCCGCCCGTCTGGAGGTCGACCGGACGCTGTTCGTGTTCCGGACCGCTGCGGAGGACGCGAAACGCATCGGTGGGGAGGTGATGCCACTCGATCGCATGCCCCATGGGACCGGTCGTTGGGGCATCACGCGGCGGTTTCCACTCGCGCCAATTGCGGGTATCGTCCCGTTCAACTTTCCGCTGCTGCTCGCCGCACACAAGCTCGCCCCTGCGATCGCCTGTGGCGCGACCATGGTCGTGAAGACACCTCCACAGGACCCGCTCTCCACGCTGCTGATGGCCGAGATCACCCGGGACTCCGGGTACCCCGACGGTGGGATCAACGTCATTCAATGCGACGTCGAGGATGCCGCACCTCTCCTCGACGACCCTCGCGTCCAGATGGTGACGTTTACCGGGTCGGCTCGCGCCGGCTGGGCGATTCGCGAACGGGCAGCGAGAAAAAAGGTCGCGCTGGAGTTGGGCGGAAACGCCGGCATCGTCATCGAACCGGACGCGGACCTCGATCATGCTGCCACGCGCACGGTGCTGGGGGGGTTTTCGTACGCCGGACAATCGTGCATCTCCGTACAGCGCATCCTCGTCAACGAGACGGTCTACGAGCCGTTCACCGAAGCACTTGTTTCACGGGTTCGCGCTCTCGTGACGGGAGATCCGCTGAACGAGCAAACGGATGTCGGCCCGTTGATCGACCAACAGGCAGCGGAACGCGCCGAGGCCTGGGTCGCCGAGGCGGTTGCCGCAGGTGCGACGCTCGCGACTGGTGGCACGCGGGAAGGGGCCGTGCTCCAGCCCACGGTGCTCCTCGACACCACTTCCGAAATGAAGGTGAACTGCGACGAAGTCTTCGCACCGGTGGTGACCGTGCGGCCCTACACGGAGTTTGCGGACGCCCTCACGATGGTGAACGACTCGCCCTACGGTCTCCAGGCTGGTGTTTTCACGCATGACATACGCAAGATCTGGCAGGCGTTCGAACAGATCGACGTTGGCGGGCTGGTGATCAACGACATCTCGGGCTTCCGCGTCGACCACATGCCCTACGGAGGCATCAAGCAGTCTGGGCTTGGGCGTGAAGGTGTGCGATACGCGATTGAGGAGATGACCGAGCTCAAGCTCCTGATGCTGTAACTGAGTGGACGGTCTAGGAGTCAACCTCGTCTGAACGTCGTTTGTGCCGTTCCACGAACGCCTCGACTTCAGGCGGCACCAACAAGTTGTCGGCGATATGCGCAACCTCCTCCGCCTCCCGCCACGCTGCCTCGAGGTCGAGTAGCTCACCGGCCAACGCGCGCTGCTCCTGTTCTTCGTGGAGCGCCATTTCCAATGCGAGCTTGGTTGGCGTAGGGAGGCGGCTGAGCATTCCCGTTTTTTTTGCTTTCACACGTTTCCGCTCATCCACTCGGGCGATCTCGCCCGGGATCGTCGCGATATAGGCCTCCGGATCTCCCACCTGTTCGATCTGTTCGACAGCGTTGGAGACGACTTTTTTTGACCCTGCCATATAGTTCATTTTGGGGAGAAAAAGCCCGGCAACGCGCATGGCTTCTGTTCCTACGAATACGTCATTCCCCTTCGAGTGCTTCACCGCCAGGGTCCATTCTGTGGCATCAGACGCGGGGAGCAGCCGTGCTCGATCCATCTCTGTCTTGCGGATCGTCAGGGTGCGCCCGTCCTCTGTCTTGACCTTGACTCGGATGCGCGCATTGATGATGGCGTTCGGCATCCCGGCAAACGCCCCGATGCTGATCCCGGCAGCCGACGCACCCACCGCGAGCGCCCCGAACGCCGCCACACCCGCTCCTGCCCACATGATCGCCCGCTTCCGTCGCCTCCCGAACTGGTCGCCGTAGCGCCACGCAGCGAATTCAGGACGGAGCGGCTCTCCGATTCTCACCAGCTCGAGCCCTTCGAGGAGCTTAGCCAATCCCACATTGTCGGTCGACATACGGAGCCGGGCGTCGCGAA
>JBFIZG010000422.1:0-3385 GCA_041604955.1 Gemmatimonadales bacterium
CCTTCTTCTCCCTGGAGTCCCCAACGTCCTCCCAAGGAACTCACGCTCGGGGTGCGACTCGGGCTCTTTGCGGCAGCGTATCCGTTTGGTCTGCTCGAGCGATTGGGGCCGGTAGCAGTGGTCAACGACCGCGTGGGTCCGATGCCCATTCTGGTAACGTGGGTTGGCGCCGAACGAACGGCGCAGGCGTTCGAACGCGTTGTGAACGGAACCGAATTGACGTTTGAGATGGCGGACGGTCTGGCACTGACGTTTCGGGACCGGGAGACTCAATCGACATGGAACGCGTTGGGAGAAGCCGTCGCGGGGCCGCTTACGGGCGAGCGACTCGGGCCGGTGCACGACGCGTGGACGGTGTTTTGGTTTGCCTGGTCGGTGTACTATCCCGGGACGGGGGTATTCAAACCCTGATCTGATTCGTCGTCGGTCTCGGCTTTCGCCTCAGGTGTTTCCTCCGCGGCGCCTTCGCCTCGAGCGGCTTCCAATGCGTGGGCTGCCGCCTGCGCTTTCTTCTCCTCCGCACGGAGAGCCCGTTTCTCCATCTTGGCTTCGCGCTTCGCTCGTTTGTCGGCTTCGCGTTTACGCTTTGCCGCCGAGAGTGGACTGCGTCTTGCCATTCGTCAGCCTCCGTTTTCCTCGGGAGACGGGAACACGTGCGCGTCGAGCCACGCCGTAAACTCGCGATCGAGTTCTGCTCCATCCCGGCCGGGATGAAAGGGCATGACCTCGAACCGCGTGCCGGCACTCATCAACCACCACGCGGGCAACGTCGCCGGCTGAGCCCGTTTCTCGTTGGCGGGAATGCCGTCATACGAGACGAAATGAAACTCTCGGCCGCGATGCTGCACACGCCGCTGCTCGCAAACAGGTCGACTCATTCCCGGTCCTCCATCGTACAGTTTCGGTGCTCCGAGCAATCGTGCTCGCGCGGGACCCTGCCCGCGAGAAAAAGAAAAGCGGGATCAGCGCTGCAGCGCATTCCCGCTCTTGGGATCGGTCAGCGTCAGGCGACGCCCCGTCGCCTACCTCGGAGCATAGTCGGTCCCGGTCACGCTGTCAAACTGTGAAAACTATGTTGTCGCACCCACCGTCTCGCGCAAACCGTGCGCATGTGACGACAACAACGACCGGCTCCCCTTTGAATGTGAGGAGCCGGTCCCGTTGCCGTGCGTTTGGTCGTACGCTATTGGAGACGCTGCATGACGACTCGCATCGGGGCGCCACGCCATCCGTACACGTCCGGCGCCAAATCGCCGGCGCCAGTGATGCCATCGTGTTCCTCGACCACGTCGGTTGTCGCGGTGCGGTCGTTCAGTCCGTCGCCAGCCACGGGCGCCGGGCCGATCCCGCCACACGGATCGACGATACTCGTAAACAGTTCGTCGTTCGCCTCGGTCCCGGCATCGTACGCGATGGCCAGACGTCGCCTGATCCCGAACCCGTTGGGTAGCTTCGTTCTGATTCCCGGGAATCCGTCGTTGGTGCATATCGCCATGACCGCCACGGATAAGTGGCTTTCGTATGTGGCCTCGACGAACATCGTGAGCCAGTGTGGGAACGGGCCCTCGCAACCTTGGCATCCGACCGGTCGCGGTGTGGCTTGCACGTCGTGCACGCCTGGCATCCCCAACAACTCGGAGACGGCAGTACTCGGGTCGCCGTTCTCGGCGATCAGCCGGATTCCCTCGGAGGCCGGCTCACCACCTCGGAACACATGCACGTCCTCGCCGTGTGTGACCACGACGCCGGGTGAGAAAGGCTGGGAGCGCGTGCGGTTCCGGAGCCGGATCAGATAGTGCTTCGTGTCAGGTGGCGTCATCCCGATCTGGCCGCGGATCTCGCCCGATGGGACGCTAATCGAGTGCACGTTCACGTAGGCGCCGCCGCTCGCCAACCGCTCGATCAAGGCCGCAACCGTGCCGTCGAATCCGTCCCGTTCGATCACGTCGTCGTCCGTCAGCTCGCCACCGGCAACTCGCCCGTCGGGTGAGATGCCATCCGACGGTCCGAATAGGAACGCGACGACCGGTCCGTTGGTACCAGCCTCGCCAATGTGGATGTGGGCCTGGGTGACGTCCTCGAGGTTCGCGGCGAACAGCCGATACAGCAGGCGATTGCTACTGGCGGATGCCCGAAACGTGGCGAGTCCCGAGCCCGACGTCGTGGCAGGCGGTACCTCCTGGGAACCATCCAACCGCGCGACGAACGAGTTTCCGTTGCTGCTTCCGCTGGCGCTGCTCAGGGACAGCTCGTTGTCCACCGCGTCCGGGGACACCGCGGTCTCCGTGCACGCGCCGAGGGTAACGAGAAGACCGGTCGCAGCCAAAACGGACAGAGAGTGTTTCATGTTGCCTCCAGGCAAGGTTCTGGTCAGCAACTTTGACCCGCGCGTATCGGTCTCACAAGAAGGTGTCGAGATTCCTAGAGAACTCTAATGAAGCTCTAATTCTCGCTCGGCTCCATTTTCTATTATCTTCGCCTCATCGCACTCGTTGGGGAGGCCCTGATGACGGTTACCAGATCTAGCAGGTATCTCGGAGCGGCTGGCATGCTGCTGTTTCTTGGCGCGTGCGGGACCTACCGCACTCCGGCGACCGAGCGCGTGCGTGATGTTGCGGCGCCGGCGACGTACGAAATGGTGGGAACATGTCGGACTACCGAGGCCAACCGGTTCGATCTCATCACCGGTATGGCCGAAGCGCTCCGGGTCGAATGGTTTCGGGTCGACGGCGACAGCGAAATTCTCATCGACGGTCGGGCCGGCCGTCTGTCAGACATCCGTGCCGGCACCGTACTACGCGTCCGCTACCGAAATACACCCACTGGATACCTTGCGGAGCGTGTTGAAACCGTCTCACCCGAACCGCGAGGTGACGCATGAACCGGCGACGCGGCTCAGTCGTGCGACTCACGGTCGGGTCGTTGCTCCTCGCTGCCTGCGCGAGTTCGATCGAACTGGGTGATCCGCTCGACGGGTTGAGCGGCGCCGAACGGGACCGGTTTGACGCCGGACGCTCGGTTTTCGCCCGCGGGTTCACGCCCGAAACCGGGCTGGGTCCGCTGTTCAACGGAGGCTCGTGCGCCGGATGTCATTCCGAGGAAGCGCCGGGCGGAGCCAGTGCGGTGACGGTCGTGCACGCGACGGCGCTGCTCGACAACGGGTTCTGCGACCCACTCGCCGAGAGGGGTGGGCCGGTGTACCAGCTCAACGTGACACCCGCGCTCCGTGCCGCTCTCAACATCACGCGCGAACCGATCCCGCCGGAGGCCACCGACAGCGCCCGCCGCACCACGCCGGATCTGTTTGGGTTCGGGTTACTGGACGCGGTTCCCGATCAAACCCTGCTGGCGTTGGCCGACCCCGACGACACGGATGGCGACGGCA
>JBFIZG010000423.1:0-3384 GCA_041604955.1 Gemmatimonadales bacterium
GACCCCACGCCGCCGCAAACGCCTCCACCCCCACCGGCGAAACCGTCGTTAACCCATGTCCGTCGGAATCAATCACGTGGACCTGCCGGTTTCGGACAAAGACGAGGCGACTTGCCGCATGTCCTGGTTCCCCAGTGGCAGCCAAAAGCACCTCGTCGGCCGCGCGATGCACCAGCATTCGGAATGCGTGATCCCGCGGGTTCCCCCAGGGAAGCCGAACGGTCGCGCGCACGCTCTCGCCCCGAACGTCGTACACCTGCACCGAGATACTCGAGTCGGTTTCCGGCACAACCGCGGCGGCAAAATCGGCACCGAGCACGCTATAGAGCGAATAGTTGACGAACCGCTCTCTGCCGTCGGACCCCGACGACCCAGTCTCCTCGACCCCTAGAATGAGGCTGTCACCCCCAGGAAGGGTGATCATTTCGAATCGATCGCTGAAGTCGAGGTCCCGCGTGAGGATCGCTCTCGCCGAGTCGAGCAGCTCGCGATGCGGCCCTCCCAGCACGAGCATGCCGGGTCGCATCCCCGGGGTGTAGGTGATCCCCACGCGAACGCCCTGGTCGATCGCTGGAATGGTGTCCTGCGCCCCAGCCTCAGCCATGTGCAGGCCGCCGAGGCCAGTCACCGACCACGTAAGCCCGAGCGCGACGACGCGCCACACTGGGCCTCCCCGGGCAGTCGAGATCGCCGTCATCTTCTGGTCGCCGACGGGTCGAAGAAGAAATTCACGGCCAGGACATCCGAAGGGAATCCCGCTGGTAGCGGTCCAAACGCCTCGGCATTCGACGCCGCCTCAATCGCTCCCTGTGCCTCGAGGTCGAATGAAAAACTACCCGACCGCTGCGTGAACCGCAGGTTGGTCATCGAACCATCTCGCCGAATAAAGAAGATGACTTCTGCCCGGAGCGAGACGTTGCCCGGCGGACGGTGCCACCGGCGATACACCTGCGAGACGATGTTTCGCAGATACTCCGGATACGGGAACTCGATCCCCGTCGTCTTCACGTTGGCGACGTCGGTTCCCGTGGAAGGTGTGACGTCAGGCGGGGGGGCCTCGACGGGCGGTCGTTTCGCCGCAGGTTCGAGATCGGGTTTGGTCGGCACTGGAACAGGCGTCGGATCGGTTGGTCGCGGCGGCGGGCGATCGGGAATGGTCTCGGCCTCGCGCGATGGACGATCCACCACCTCGGGACGGCGTCGCTGATCGTCCGTGGGCGCGGGGGCGGCAACGAGTTCCACGCGGTAGACCGGAGGCATGAGGGTGGGCGTCCCAACCGGTCCCACGAGCACGGTCCCCCCGATGACGCCGTGAAGCACCAGGCTCGTGGCAAACGCGGGACCCTTCCCTATCTTCGCCCATTGCGCCCGTCCAACGGGCGGTCGCGAACGCATCACCGCCGGAACTCCTCCTCTTCGAGCACCATCCCGGCATTGGAAATGCCCGCCGCCTGTACGACGGCCAGCACCCGCACCACGTCCCCGTAGCTCGCCCGACGATCGCCGCGAATGTACACGCCTTCGGGATCGCGCGCCGCTACGATCGCCCGAAACGTGCTCCGAAAATCGCTATACGAAAGCGGCGTGCGGTCTTCGCCAACAAAGATCTCGCCGTCTCGGTTCACGGTCAGGATCAGGCCTGCTTTTGGATCGATGGGCCGCGCTTCTGCGCGCGGAAGCTCCACATCAACGCCACCCTGCATGATGGGAGCCGTGATCATGAAAATGATGAGCAAGACGAACGCGACATCGACCAGCGAGGTCACATTGATGTCACCATCGAGCGGAAGTTCACCATGCCCCCGTAACCCCCGATCGGGCATGAGCCTAAACCCTTCCTTCCCGCGCAATCGCGCCGATCATTTCCTGCGCGAACCCGCCCAACTCACCGGCGAAGAGACCAAGCCGGCTCGCAAATAGGTTGTAGCCGATGACGGCGGGTATCGCGACCGCGAGTCCAGCCACCGTCGTGACGAGCGCCTCCGCCACACCAGGAGCCACCGCAGAGATGTTCCCCGAGCCGCCTACGGCAATGCCGATGAACGCGTCCATCACCCCAAGCACCGTGCCCAGCAACCCCAGCAGCGGGCTCACGGAGCCGATCGTGGCCAACCACGGTATAAACCGCGCCATGAGATCCCGTTCCGCTCCCACCTCCTTGGCCAGCTGCATTCTCAGCACCTCGAGCAACGTGGGCGTCAGAACCTCGGTCTCCACGGGCTCAGACTCTTGGAGAATGCCGGGCCGTAGCTCGGAGAAAAAGTTGATGCCCTCCTTGAGGAGCCGTCCGTACGGCGACGGCGGGAGCTTCATGACGGCGTGATACGCGTCCTCCAGTCTGCTCGTGCGTTCAACCTCTTCAAAAAACTTGTCACCGAGCTTCCGCAACCGCCGAAACTGGATCAGCTTGAGCGCAATCAAAAACCAACTGATCAACGAAAACAGGAGCAGCACCAAGAGCACCAGCTTGGTGGCCGTACTCGAGGTTGTAACGAGTTCCCACGGACTGCTGGGTAACGCGCCGCCGATTTGAAACATCACCGTACCCCCTGCCACTTCACAAAGACACTCGTCATGTGGATAGGATCCATTCGTAGGTTCGCCGCAGTCCCTCGGCCAGCGTGACCTCCGGCCGCCAGCCCAACCGCCGAGCCCCATTCCCGATGGCCACAGAACTCCGGAAAAGCTCTCCCGGACGCTCAGGAGCGTGGCTCACCGGAACCGAACGGTCGGTTGCGGTGAACAACGCCTGCACGAGGTCATTGACACTCGTTTCGAGACCGGTGCCAACGTTCGTAGCCACGGAGTCGATAGACTGCACCGTGGGCACGTCCCAGTGGGTCGCTGCGACGTTCGCGCGCGCGACATCGGTCACGAACACATAGTCGCGCGTCTGCTCGCCATCTCCATACACCGTGATGGCTTCGTCGCGGCGAAGCCGGTTACAAAAGATCGCGACGACCCCGGCTTCCCCGTGAGCGTTCTGCCTGGGGCCGTACACGTTCGCATACCTGAGCGGCACGACATCCATACCGTACAGTTGCGCGTACACCGCAAGATAGTACTCGGATGCTAACTTACTCACCCCATACGGAGACAGGGGGAGTTTGGGCGCCGTTTCGGGATGCGGGAGGTTGTCGCTCTCACCGTAGACCACCCCTCCTGAAGAGGCGAACACGACCCGCTTGGTACCGCCCTCGCGGGCGCCCTCCAGAAGATTCAACAACCCGATGAGGTTGACGCGAGCGTCAAACGCAGGATCGGCAACCGAAACGCGCACGTCCATTTGCGCGGCGTGATGATTCAAGACATCGAATCGTCCCTGAGCGAGCGTTTCGCGAGCGTCGGTCGATCCGATATCTGCCAAGACGAATTCGGCATCTC
>JBFIZG010000424.1:0-3378 GCA_041604955.1 Gemmatimonadales bacterium
CGATGGTGCCGCTGGCGGCGCGACCCATGTTCAGTCTCCCATTCCGATCGATCGATGACGCGCTCCATGCAACACCCAGGCTCTTCAGCTCGCGCGAGACGTCGACTCGTGTTGGATCCGCGCCACACCTTCAGGGCGGAGCCCGCTGATTCCCGAATCGCATGCTCGGGCACCCTGATTCCGGTCAAGGGCCGCCGGATTCCGATGATTCCGGCGGCTCCGGGCTCCCGACGGTTCGTTTCCAGTAGCAGACCTCCCCAGTCCTAAGTACTTTATTTAGAGAAGGATTGGGTGCCGGTCCGACAAACCGGCCGTTGCACGCCGGGCACGATCCCACACGGGGGATCGTGCTAGGTATCGGTCAGAGAATCGAGAAGTCAGATGAGCGTTCAGACTCCCGCGGCCTCCCCCCTCGCCGAGCGCGAGCTTCGCGATTCAATCGTGATCCGTTTTGCCGGTGACTCCGGAGACGGAATGCAGCTGACCGGGACGCAGTTCACCCAGGAAACTGCCCTGATGGGCAACGACCTCGCCACGTTCCCCGACTATCCCGCGGAGATTCGAGCACCGGCCGGTACGACGTTTGGTGTTTCGGCATTCCAGATCCATTTCGGTTCGAGCGAAATCCATACGTCCGGGGACGAACTCGACATCCTTGTGGCCATGAATCCGGCAGCACTCAAGGTCAACCTCGGGGATCTCAAGGTGGGCGGGATTGTCGTCGCCGATACGGCGGCGTTCACCAAACGGAATCTTGCGAAGGCCGTCTTCGACTCGAATCCACTCGAGGACGACACGTTGGCGCCGTATCAGGTCATCAAGCTGAACATCACCGAGCTCACCAAGAACGCCGTCAAGGACTTTGGGCTCGGGGCCAAGGAAGCACTACGAAGCCGCAACATGTGGACGCTCGGCCTCATGTTGTGGATGTCGGGTCGCGATCGCCGCGCCACGGTTGATTGGCTCGAGAAGAAGTTCGCCAAGCATCCGGAACTTGCGCAGGCGAATATCACGGCGCTCAACGCCGGACATGCGTTTGGAGAAACGGCGGAGATGCCGAGCGACCTGGTGATCGGGTATACGGTCCGGAAGGCGGATGTTCCGCCTGGACTCTACCGCACGGTCACGGGCACCGAAGCGCTCGCATGGGGGTTGATCGCAGGCACGCAGGCCGCCGGACTCAGGATGTTTTTCGGATCCTATCCGATCACGCCGGCGTCGCCCCTGTTGCACGTGCTCTCGAATCTCAAACGGCACGGTGTAACCATCTTCCAGGCGGAAGACGAAATTGCCGCTGCATGCTCTGCCATCGGCGCCTCGTTTGCCGGCTCGCTTGGGGTCACCTCCAGTTCCGGTCCCGGCATCGCCCTCAAAGCCGAAGCCATCGGGTTGGCGATCAGCACCGAGCTGCCGCTGGTTGTCGTCAACTCGCAACGCGCGGGACCGTCAACGGGTCTCCCGACGAAGACCGAGCAGTCAGATCTCTATCAGGCGATGTACGGCAGGAATGCGGATGCGCCGGTTCCGGTTATTGCGGCGGCATCGCCAACAGATTGTTTCGAGGTCGCGATCGAAGCCGTGCGTCTGGCGACGAAATACATGACACCGGTATACCTGATGACAGACGGTTTTCTCGCAAACGCCGCGGAACCGTGGCTCGTCCCCGATGCGGCGGATTTACCGCACTTCGAGGTTGCGAAAACCTTACCGTCCGACGACTTCCATCCGTTTCAACGCGACGAACAGACGCTCGCGCGGGTGTGGCCGGTTCCGGGCACCCCGGGACTCGAGCACCGCATCGGCGGATTGGAAAAGCAACACGACTCGGGAAACATCTCGTATGATCCCGAGAACCATCAACGGATGACCGAAGTCCGTGCCGACAAGATCGCGGGCATCGCGAACGACATTCCCATGCAACAGGTCTCGCTTGGTGACGACCGCGGGTCGGTGGCGGTGGTGGGTTGGGGTTCGACGTTCGGGCCCATCCACCAGGCCGTCAAAGAGATGCGTGAGGATGGCGCCGCCGTCTCCCACATCCACGTCCGCTACTTGAACCCTTTCCCCAAGAATCTCGGCGAGCTCCTGCGTAACTTCGAGCACGTTTTGGTTCCCGAAATGAATAACGGGCAACTCGTAACGATCCTCCGGAGTGAATACCTGGTGCCCGCCGAGGGTCTCAATAAGGTCGCTGGGCAACCATTCAAGGTCACAGAAGTTATCAACGCCATCCGCGCGGTGCTGGAGAGCTAAATGACGGTTTCGATACCCCCGACCGATACGGCCCCGAGAACCGAGCCGCTCAAACCCAAAGACTACGCCTCCGATCAGGAAGTCCGTTGGTGTCCAGGGTGCGGTGACTACGCAATCCTGAAAGCGACCCAGCGAACCCTCGCCGAACTCGAGGCCCCACGAGAGAAGACGGTGTTCGTCTCGGGCATTGGATGCGCCGCCCGGTTGCCGTACTACATGTCGACCTACGGGTTCCACACGATTCACGGCCGTGCGCCGGCGATTGCGACGGGAGTGAAACTCGCCAACCCCGATTTGGACGTGTGGGTGATCATGGGCGATGGGGATGGGCTGAGTATCGGGGGGAATCACACGCTTCACGCGTTACGACGAAACGTGGATCTCCAACTCATCCTCTTCAACAACGAGATCTACGGACTCACCAAGGGACAATTCTCTCCGACGTCGCGGCCGGGTACCCGGTCGCCGTCGAGCCCCGAGGGCTCGATTTCCGAGCCACTGTCGCCGCTCTCGTTTGCCCTCGGCGCAAACGCGCGGTTCGTGGCACGAGCTGTCGACACACAACAGGCCCATCTCATCGAGATGCTGAAGCGAGCCCGACAGCACCACGGCGCCTCCTTTGTAGAGGTATTTCAGAACTGTGTCGTATTCAACGACGGCGTGTTCGACGAGTTTGCGGACAAAAAAGTCGCGTCGGACATGCAGCTCAGCGTTCGCCATGGCGAACCCCTGCTGTTCGGCAAAGACAAAAACCGTGGACTCAAAATCGCCGAGGGCTGTTTTGGGCTCGAGGTGGCAACGGTCGGCGAAAACGGCGTCACGATCGACGATATCGTGGTTCATGACGAGACCAATCGATCGCTCGCGATGATGCTCGCCGCGCTTACGCCACCGAGCGCGCCTATGGCCGTTGGGGTGCTCTATTGCAATCCGAGCAAGACGTTTGACGATGAGATCCACGCCATCGAACCGAAGGCGGGCGAGCTGGAAGACGTGAGTTCGTTGCTCCGACGCGGGCGGACCTGGACGGTAGTATAGCGCGCAACCTGCTGGGGTGTATCAGAAGGGCCCCATCCGTCGGGATACCCGGCCCCCCGCACCAGGCCGACCGTTCCCGTCTAGTTC
>JBFIZG010000425.1:0-3378 GCA_041604955.1 Gemmatimonadales bacterium
ATCGGATGGCCCCTAACACGTTCCCCTCGCTCGCAAAGGCTGGCGGCAACTATCTAAACGCCGGACTTGCAAAGATGGACGCCGTGCTCACCGGTTTCACCGAGGGCATCATGCTTTCGGTCGAGGGATACGTGGCCGAAGGCAGCGGGGAAAACCTCTTTTTGATCAAGAATGGTAGGATCTACACCCCACCAAGCAGCCTCAGCATCCTGCCGGGCATCACGCGGGACACGGTGGTCACCCTGGCAAGAGGACTCGGATATGAGGTGGAGGAAAGACTGTTGCCGCGCGAGGCCCTGTACCTCGCCGACGAACTGTTCTTCACGGGAACGGCGGCGGAAGTAACACCAATACGATCCGTAGACCGACACCAGATCGGCGCAGGCCGGCGCGGTCCGGTTACCGAGGAGATTCAGCGAGCCTTCTTCCGCGTAATCCGAGACGGCGAAGACCCGCACGGCTGGCTGACACCGGTAGAGTTCGCGACCGCCGAAGTCTAGTCTCACTGCGCGATCATCGAACGATCACGACGCGACTGGTGCGCACCTGCGCACCGTGTGACATCCGAAGAACGTAGAGGCCCGCGGCGGGTGCTTCCGCTTTAGAGACCCACCAACGAAACACGTGTCGCCCGGCTGCCTGGAAATCATCCAGTAGGAGCGAGACACGCTTTCCGAGCACATCGTACACCCCCAGCGTTACACGTCCTGCCGAGGGCAACTCGTATTCCAGTGACGTGACTTCTGTGACGGGATTCGGATATGGATCATGCAGATGAAAAGACGTCGGCATTAGCTCTTCCGTGGCAACGGGCTTGCTTCCCGACGAGGCCGTAACGGTAAACGTGGCGGCCTCTGAGAATGGCGACGCGTGTAGACTGTTATCGACCGCTTGCACGCTCCAGAAGTACGTGCCGTTGGCGAGACCGGACAGCCGCCATGACGCGCTGTGGCCAACGTTGCCCCTCGCGGAATGCAGGGGGATCCCTGCCGGTCCAACGGGCGATGACATCACGTCTCCCATTCCGGCAGCCGTTCCTACTCGGAGATTGTACGTTAACGACGGACTCGCAGTGGTCGGATCGGAGGAGGGGTTCCACGAAAGTTGCACGTCACCCGCGCTAACCACGGATGATAGTCCGTCGGGCACGGTCGGGGCTTCATTGACATCGAGTTCGGCATTCAGGTAGAGCGTCGTCTCCACCGAACCGTCTACACGTGTGCCGATGACAGCCAGGTCCGGATCGCCATCGCCATCAAAGTCGCCGAAAAAAGCGTTGGACGGCTGGACACCTCTGATGTTCGACGCGAACCGATATCCCTCATCGGTCCCGAGGTAGATGCGACCCAGCAAGCGGCGGAATGCGACGTCCCTCGCTCCAAGAACGAGGATGTCCAGCACCCCGTCCAAATCCATGTCTATCCATTGGGCCGTACCGGCTGCAGCCCCGACAACGTCCACGTTGGCATCCACGAAACGCGTCCCGCGATCACTTTGATATATGCGCGTGTGTCCCTGAAGCTCGGCGTGACTTAGTCTGCTGCCGGACACGAGGAGGTCGTCGAATCCGTCGGCATTGTAGTCACCCCATTCGACTCTGCAATAGAAGTACCCGTCCCCAGGAATTGACAGAGCCGAGAACAGCGTATTGCCGTCATTTCGATAGACAGCAAGCAGCGCGTCACCGGTCGCTCCAGCTCCGCACAGAGCCACATCGAGATCACCATCGTTGTCCACGTCCGTCCAGGCCGCCGAGCCGAGTCGAACCGGCGGAAGACCTGAATCGACTGCCACAAACGCACCGCCCTCATTTTTGTACAGACGTGTATGCGGGAAGCCGGCATCGTCTTCACCCGTGATCAGCAGATCGGAGTCACCATCGTTATCGAAATCGGCCCAATCAGCGTCTCCCAAAAACGGCTGCAGAGCCGGATCTACTATTGTCATGCCACCGACCCCATCGTTGCGCACGATCCTGACAAGCGGTCCATACGGCGGCACCCTGTCCGGCGTCCCCGTAACGACCGCGTCAAGATCGCCATCGTTGTCGTAGTCAGCCCAGTCAATCTGCCCGAGCCACAGTGCAGGGGCATTCGTAAGACCGACTTCTTCATATATCGTCGATGGCCAGCGGCCGCCATCCACTATTATGATCCGTGTTTCAAGATTCGACCACAATGAGATCTTTGGCAGACCTGGACCGAACCCCTGCCGTCCCAGTGTCAGAAGATCCTGGTCGCCGTCGCGATCGATGTCAGTCCACGAGACGGCGCCAAAACCGGTTGCCGTCACCGACGAATTGATCCAGAGATATGTGAACGGCTCCTGTGCCCTTGCCGGCGACGTGGCGGAGATAGACAATATGGTCAGCGCGGCCGCCGCAAGAACCGAGACTTTCGAGGTAATGCCGTACGAGAGCGTTAAATGCACGTCTAGCCCCCCACCGTAAAGGACGCTTCGCTTGCAAAGGGCGACCCCGCGTATGAGTTGTCGACAGACTGTACGCTCCAGAAGTATGTGCCCGGCGCAAGACCGTCGAGACGGTACAACCGCGACTGACCGGCGCTACCCAGATCGACGACACGGCGTAATCCGGTCGCCGGATCTGCCCGGGGCGACACAATGTCGAAGCCTCCGGGCGAGGTGCCTACGCGTACCTCGTACGTTAACCCTGCCGCCGGCGTGTTGGCGTCAATGGCGGGATTCCATGAAAGGACTGTCGAAGTGCCATTCTGGGAGCTTGACAACCCTGAAGGGGCAATTGGGGGAGTGTTCTTGGCGCTCGCCAGACTACGATAGATAGTCGTAATACTTACACCGGACGCAAGACGTCCCGAAACAACAAGATCGAGGTCGTTGTCAAGGTCATAGTCGACCGGATGTATCGATGAGTAACTGAGGCCGCGAACGGGCTCCGCCCCCAGCCCTTCTACCTCTATCTGGGCGCACGTGAATGACCCCGGTGACCCCTGCACGCAGGCTGTCGTCGTGTTCGTAGCAAAGCTTTCGCGTCTGCCGGCTAAAACCACGTCGAGGTCACCGTCTCCGTCATAATCCCACCATGCGGTGTCCCCGTAGTAGATGCCCGGTAGTCCGGTGGGCACAAGCACGAAGCGGCCATCGTCGTTTCGATATAGTAACGTAACCCCGGATCCGTAGTTGGGAGACATCCGCTGTCCGATAAGGAGCAGATCGAGGTCGCCGTCGCTGTCGTAGTCACCCCACGCCTGTGTCGAGTAAGCCAGCCCTTCAAAGTTCTCACCGCTTTCCGAGAACACGCCTCCGTCGTTTCGATAAAGTATCGAACGAAGCCGCCCCCCGACCGCCTGTCCCGTCAGCATCAAGTCCATGTCGGCATCATTGTCAAAATCCACCCAA
>JBFIZG010000426.1:0-3363 GCA_041604955.1 Gemmatimonadales bacterium
CTTCAAGGCGGCTGGCGCCGCGCACCTCGTACTGATGCCGATTCCGCAGCCGCAGTTGGACGCGAACCCGCTGCTCATACAGAATCCGGGATACTGATCCCGGGGGAGCGCGCTCGGAGCTACATCGCCATAGCCTGCCCAGTGTCCCCGGGCAGGCTATGGTGTTGTAGGGCCACTTTCCTCCCGATCAACCCCGGCTCGAGAACATGAGCACGATGTCGGGCTCGCTGCCCACCCTCGTCGTTGCCGCCGCGTGTGCGGTTGCCGGCTGTACAGGCGGCGAAGGAGAGAATCCTCGGCTGGAGCCGCCGTCCCCCGACGGCCGCCTCTTTACGGAGCTACCGGCCGAGTACACTGGGGTCAGGTTCGAGAACCGCCTCGCTGATTCCCGCGACCTCAATGTCTTCACGTATCGGAACTACTACAACGGTGGCGGCGTCGCCCTTGGCGATCTCACGGGCAACGGGCTTCCAGATCTCTATCTCACGTCCAACTTGGGCGAAAATCGTCTGTACCTGAACGAGGGGGCGTTTCGGTTTCGCGATGTCACCGATGAGGCGAACGTCGCCGGCAAAGGGTTCTGGTCGACCGGTGTCACGTTTGTCGATATCAACGGGGACGGTCTGCTCGACATCTACGTCTGCTACGCGGGCGACGTGGAGCCCGACCGCCGCGCGAACGAGCTCTACATCAACGAGGGTGTTGACGCGAACGGCGTGCCTCACTTCACCGAACAAGCGGCTACCTATGGTATTGCCGATCCGAGCCTCACCACGCACGCAGCATTTTTCGACTATGACCGTGACGGATTCGTCGACCTATACCTGGTCAACAACTCGTTTCGGCCGGTGAGCAGCTTTGGACTGCGCAACATCCGCCACGTGCGCCACAACGGTGGAGGAGACAGGCTCTATCGGAACGTCGACGGGCGGTTTGTCGATGTGAGTGAAGCGGCAGGCATCTTGGGGAGTGAGATCGCGTTTGGCTTGGGTGTGGCTGTGGGCGATGTCAACCGTGACGGGTGGATGGATATCTTCGTCTCCAATGACTTTTTCGAGCGTGATTACCTCTACATCAACCAGACCAACGGCACGTTCGTCGAAGTGCTTGACCAGCAGATGCCGTACGTCAGTTATTCGTCGATGGGCCTGGATATCGCGGATATCAACAACGATGGATGGCCGGACATTTATGTGACGGACATGCTGCCCGAAGACGAGTACCGGTTGAAGATGACGCTCGTGTACGAGAGTTGGGACGTGCAACAGATCAAGCTGCGGCACGACTATCACCATCAGCTCGTGCGCAACATGCTGCACCTGAACAACGGAAACGGAACGTTCAGCGACATCGGTCAGCTAGCCGGGGTCGATCGAACGGATTGGAGTTGGAGCGCGCTGATCGCCGATTTCGATCTCGACGGTAACAAGGACATTCACGTCACGAACGGGATTGCACGGGATCTGACCTCGCAAGATTACATCTCGTATCTCTCCGATCGAGAGACCATGGCGCTGGCGACTAAGAGCAGGCGCGTGGACTTTCTTCGACTCATCGAGGTGATGGACCAGACGCCTCTCCCCAATTACGGGTTCCGGAACAATGGGAACCTCACGTTTTCAAACGAAGGGACGTCCTGGGGGGTTGATACCCGAGGATTCTCCAACGGCGCCGCCTACGGTGACCTGGATGGTGATGGAGCCCTCGATCTGGTGGTCAACAACATCAATCAACGGACGTTCATCTATCGCAACAACGCACGCGCTGCGGGGAACGGATACATGCAGGTCGCGCTCGATGGGGAGGCGCCCAACCGGTCGGGCATTGGGGCGCAGGTGACCCTCCGCAGCGGCGATCGACAGTTCTATCAGGAGCAGCTGCCGTCGCGTGGATTCCAGTCCAGCGTCGACCATGTATTGACCTTCGGCGTCGGTGACCTCGATTCCATTGAGACGTTGACGGTCGAGTGGCCTGACGGGCGCGTCAGCGTCGTCGACCAGATTGCGGTCAATCAACGGCTGACGGTTCGGCAGGCGGACGCCGCGTCTGCGGTCGCCGTGAGTCCCACCCCTCGCGTGCCCCTGTTCACCGACGTGACAAGCCAAGTGGGATTGGATTTCGTGCACCGGGAGAACGAATTCGCGGACTTCACTCGCGAACGCCTGGTGCCGCGGCTCCTTTCCACCGAAGGACCGTCCATGGCCGTCGGTGATGTCAACGGCGACGGCCTCGCCGACGCGTTCATTGGCGGGGCAAAGGATCAGGCCGGACAGCTGTTTCTGCAGCGCCGAAACGGGAGTTTTGTCGTTAACAACACCGGAGTGTTCGAGCCCGATCGGATTTCCGAAGATGTGGGTGCGGTGTTGTTCGACGCGGACGCGGATGGCGCCGCCGACCTCTACGTCGTGAGCGGGGGAAGCGAGTACTCCGACATGGCGCCCGCACTTCAAGATCGGCTCTATCTGAACGACGGGCGGGGCAACTTTCGCAAAGCCCATGGCAACCTACCCCCGATGAACATCAGTGGCTCGAGGGCTGCGGCGTATGACTACGACGCGGACGGGGATCTCGATCTCGTGGTGGGCGGACGAGTGGTTCCCTGGCGCTACGGCGCCGACCCCCAAAGCGTACTTCTGCAGAATGACGGTGAAGGTCGGTTTACCGACGTGACCGAGCGACTTGCCCCTGATCTCCTGCGAGCCGGCATGGTCACTGACGTGCTGTGGCACGACGTCGATGAAGATGGCCGGACCGACCTCGTAGTCGTGGGGGATTGGATGCCCGTCACCGTGCTGCGCAACCGCGGCGGCGGCTTACTGACGCCGCTCGAGGTGCGGGGGCTCGAACGAAGCCACGGGTGGTGGAATCGGATCGTGGCAGGCGACTTTACCGGCGACGGCCGGACGGATTTGGTCGCGGGGAATGTCGGGCTCAATACCCGCTATCGCGCCACCGAAAACCGACCGGTGTCGATGCACGTCAATGACTTCGACGGGAATGGATTTGCCGAACAGATCGTGTCTGGTTACTCGGGCGACATCAGTTATCCCTTCTTGCTTCGTGACGATTTACTCGAGGCCTTGCCGTTCCTCACACCGCGGTTCCCGAACTACGAGGCGTACGCTGGCAAGACGGTTCGTGATATCTTTACGCCCGAAGAACTTAGTGACGCCGTCGTAAAGACAGCGTATACGTTGGCAACCACCTTATTTACACGGAACGCCGACGGGTCCTTTGCCGCCGTCCCGCTACCGCTGGAGGCACAGTTCGCCCCAGTGTACGGCCTGCTCGCGGACGATGTGGATGCAGATGGATATTTAGACCTGTTGATGGCTGGGAACTTCGACGGCGTGAAACCAGAGA
>JBFIZG010000427.1:0-3355 GCA_041604955.1 Gemmatimonadales bacterium
ATGACGATGGTCGAGCGTTGAAACGGGATCCCCCATGTTTTTCCTTTGGTCATTCCGTTTTCCATCAAGCTCGGATAGAAGCCATTAAGCCACGCCTTCTCTTCCTCCGTTTCTACAATGTCGTCGAACGCGACGATGGCGTCCTGCTCGATCAGTTCGTAGATGTCGATCGAGAACATGACAGTGAGCTGTGCCGGCTGGCCGCTCTTCACTGCCGCGAGAGCCTTGATACGGGCGTCGTTGTAGTTGCCGGCGTAGATTGCATTGACCTTGATGTCGGGATGATCGGCCTCGAAATCCGCAATGAGACCGTCAACAATTTTTGTCAGCGGACCGCCGACGGCGACGGGGTAGTACATGGTGAGCTCTACGGCAGCGAGCGCCGTCGTTGCGCAGCCGAGCACAAGAGTCAGTGCGCCGAGCGAGCGCGCTGCGTATCGTTTAAGTGTATTTATCATTGACTTCATCCTCCTTCTCACTCTCGAGAACCGACATTCGATCCTCAGTTCGTTATCATGCGTTGTTCTCGTGTCCAACCACGTCACGCTCGGCGTCATGTCGCATTGAGTCTTGTGTTTCGACTCGCCGGCCGGTTTTCGCGTCGAAGACGTGGACAGCCTCTTTTGGCCATGTGAGATTCACACGTTCTCCATCGCGTACGCGCAAGCGCCCGGGCATGCGCACCACGATGGACTGGTTGCCGACGCGTGCGGTGACGATACTATCCGCGCCTAGATAATCGGCCGAACTCAGCTCGGCGGGTATGCCCGCCTCCGCGACACGAATGTCCTCCGGGCGAACTCCGATCACCTGTCCGGTGCCGCAACCCTGCCATGAGCCGTGCGTCTCCACTCCTTCGATGACACCGCCGTCGGGACCATCGTGCAACGTCAACAGGTTCATGGCCGGACTTCCGATAAACTGCGCCGTGAAAGTGGTCGCCGGGGTTGAGTAAAGCTCATCCGGCGTGCCTTCTTGCTCGATGTGACCGTCGCGCATGAGAATGACCTTGTCCGCCATGCTCATGGCTTCCGTCTGGTCGTGGGTGACGTAGACGACGGTCATTCCGAGACGTTTTTGCAGTTCCCGGATTTCGACGCGCATCTCGTGACGCAGCTTGGCGTCGAGATTCGATAACGGCTCGTCCATCAGGCAAATGTGATTCTCAGCGACGATTGCGCGGGCCAGGGCCACGCGCTGCCGCTGACCGCCGGAGAGCTGCGCGGGCTTACGGTCCATCAGTCCCGTCAGCCCGACGAGCTCCGTCACCCGCTCGAGCCTGGACCGCCGCTCGGCCGGCGGTACCTTTCTGACCTTCAAGCCGAAGGCGATGTTTTCGGCAACGCTGAGGTGCGGGAAGAGCGCATAGGACTGGAATACCATGGAGATGCGGCGCGCGGAAGGCGACTGCGTGGTGACGTCTTCCCCGGCAATGAGAATTCGCCCGGCGGTCACCGACTCCAGTCCGGCAATCAATCTGAGGGTCGTCGACTTGCCGCATCCCGAGGGCCCCAGCAGGACCAGAAACTCGCCCTCGGGCGCGATGAACGACACCTCGTCCAACGCGGAGGCGCCGCCCCAATTCTTCCTGACTGACTCCAATTCGATAGTGGACATGTCGTCTCCGCTACCAGCAGGCCGTCGCGAGTTGCCCGGTTCGCTCAGGCTCGCGCCCACGAGCCGGGCCATCGGCCAATGACATCGTGCTCACCAATCACTTGAAGCGTCTCTACGCCGAACCGCCCGTCTCGCCGGGGCAAGAGGACCCCTACCCAACTCGCAAGCTGTAACCATTGTCGGCCGCGCCGGGGCGTCTTTGAATTGCGGTTGCCGATTCCCCTCGCCCGCGCGTCCCTGGACACCCGGGCAACCTATCGTAATGAATCGAACCGAGCAACCGCGAGTTTCTGGTGCGTTACTCTGCCGGTCCCATCGTTGCGTGAATCCATCTCCGTTCGCGTCAGGCCACGACGCGGAACCCACAGTGATTCGTGGTGCTCTCCGGCGTGTTGGAGCTTCGCGCCCCGACGCGGTAGCGGTTGCAGTAAGAGCGATGGCAGAGAAACGATCCGCCGCGCATCGCCCGTCGTCCGGTGGGGATCACGTAGCGGGGATCCGCGCTGCGGGTGACCCGGTGATAGTTGGGTGAGAACCAATCCTCGCACCACTCCCACACGTTGCCGACGACATTGAAAAGGCCGTAGCCGTTCGGCTCGTACGCGTTTACGGGCGCCGTCCCGATGTATCCGTCGCCGCCCGAATCGTGAGTCGGAAACTCGCCCTGCCAGATGTTGCAACGGTGGCGCCCGCTCGCGAGCAGCGCGTCACCCCACGGATAGGTCGCACCCTCGAGCCCGCCGCGCGCCGCGAACTCCCACTCGGCCTCGGTCGGGAGACGCGTCCCGGACCAGCGGCAGTAGGCGGTGGCGTCGTGCCAGGAGACATGGGTCACCGGATGGTTGGCGCGATTGTCGATGCCGCTTCCCGGTCCCTCGGGCCGAGTCCAGCACGCGCCCTCTATCGCCACCCACCAGGGTGCTTCCGCAGAAATTCCTTTAATTCGATCCTCGAGCGTGTCGTGAACAAAGCCCTGGAAAACGTAAGACCATCCGCAGCGCTCGGCGTCCGTGGCATAACCGGTATCGGCGACGAACGCTTCGAACTCGGTATTGGTGACCGCGCAGGCGGCGATGGAAAACGCGTCGAGCGTCACCCGGCGCGGGGGTCCCTCGCCATCGCCACGATAGCTCTCGTCGGAATCGCTTCCCATCATGAACGTGCCCGCATCAAGCGCAATCAGCCCCGTTCGGATCGGAGCGCCGGCGACCGGCACCCGCTCGTGGCGCGGCTCCGTGCCCCCGGCGGGTGTTGCGCTCGGTGCACAGCATGCGGTTTCGCGTTTCATGGCTTTCCGCGACCGGCGTGTCCGGTCTACTCGTCCTCCCAGAATGCCTGGCTCGGCATGGCGCGCATCATCTCCAGAATCTTGTCTCGCGGAATCACGCCACAGCGCTCGGCCCACTCGTCGTATCGACGAGCGAGGTCTTCGACGACGGCCGGGTGCTCGGCGGCGATGTCGTTGGTCTCGGTGCGATCGATCCGCATGTCGTAGAGCTCCCAGTCTCCCGGGTACTCCTTGACGAGCTTCCAACGCCCGAGGCGCACCGCGGCGTTACCCTCGTGCTCCCAGAAGAGCGGTCGTTCAGGCAGGGCGTCGTGCTCGAGGACCGGCACCAGGCTGCAGCCTTCGAGGGGCAGGATCGCCTGACCGTCGTGGACTTTCGGATACTCGACACGAGCGAGATCGATGACCGTGGCCATCACGTCGGTAAGCTGGCAGGGCGTGTGCCGAAGC
>JBFIZG010000428.1:0-3353 GCA_041604955.1 Gemmatimonadales bacterium
GCGGGAGGGTTGGGCGGGAATACCGGTGGTTTCCTCGGTGGCATAGGGGACGTAGATCACCTGTCTCGGCCGCGCGGACTCGGCAGTATCACCTGAAGTGACGAACAATGAGGCCGGCCGTTCCGGCATCTTGAGCCTGCCCGCCTCGATGTCTGCAAGACGGGCGGCATTCACTTCGTCCAGACGGGTCACGCCCGCGGCGCGAAGCTCCCGTCCTCGGGCCATGAACGGTTCGAGATCCTTGTGGTAGCAGGCGGCGCTGAATCCTTCACGAGCGGGATCGTCTGCCAGGCAGATCATGGAGTTTGTACCCCTGCGAAGCCACGTGAGCGCGCCGCCGTCGTATCCGAGCACGCTTGCCCCGGCACGCATCGGTTCGGGAAGGGCGGTGACCGCTTGCTGAATCTGGACCTCGGCGGCAGGGGTCTGCGCCGCGATCGTCTGCGCGGAAAGGGCGGCGAGCGTGAGTATGGGTATGATGGTCCGCATGGACGGCTCCACAGTCGAGAACGAGACCATCAAGATAGAGCCGACGCAGTAAAAGTGCACCTGGACCCCGACCGAGCCTGGCCGGTGGGTTCCGAGTCGGAGAATATCCACTGCTCGACCAAAACGGTGGATGGTGGTGGGGCGGTAAACGCTCGGCCGGAGGAACGCGTCTCATAGGCGGAGGTCAGTTCGCGGAGTGGCTTTGACGGAGATCCGGAAGCTCGATGATTCGGTCAGGAAACTCATTCCCCGCGCTCAGCGCGGTGATGCCGATGCGTTCGACGAGCTGATCCGGCGGTGTTACCAACAGACTTACCGCTGGGCGCTCACGCAAACCGGTGATCGGGATGACGCCGATGACGTCACACAAGAGGTACTGGTTCGGCTCCATCGCAGACTCGGGAGCTACCACGGGCAGTCGCGATTTACCACGTGGCTTTACCGGGTGACCCGGAACGCGGCGATGGAACTGCATCGTCGTGGCACACGGCACCGGCACCTGGACATCGCCGACGTGGAGTCGCTGTCCGGCGATCAGGACGAGAGCTTCGGAGTCGATCGATCGAGTGCGTCGAAAGCGGTTCGGAAGGCGTTCGAGCAACTCCCGGCGGGTCAACGACAGGTGTTCGACTTGGCCGATCTCCAAGGGTTCACTCCAAAGGAGATTGGAGAGATGCTGGAGATGAAACCGGTTACCGTGCGAGCGCACCTCAGTAAGGCGCGGCGGGCGATCCGCAAACGCATGTTGGAACAGCACCCGCGATTGATGGAGGAGCTCAGCTCATGAATTGCGCGCAGGCCGTCGCCCGTCTCCTCGAGGCCGACGTCACCGAACTGAGCGGCGACGCAGATTCGGCATTCTCGCGTCATGTCGCGAGCTGCGAGCGCTGCCGTGCTCGGACGGACACGATTCTCGCAGGACAACGCGAGCTGGCGAATGCGCTGAACGAGCACCGATCGCGAGTTCCCGTGGAGCGGGCGCTTGCCGCTGCCCGCCAGAGGGTTCGTTCCCGGCGGCGCATGCGTACGCTGTCGTGGGTAGTTCCGCTCGCGGCGGCGGCCGGAATCTCGGTGATGATGGTGTCGAGTGACCGGTCCAGACGATCCTCGGATTTCTCCACACCCGTCGCCGAGGAGCGCTCGGTGACGTTCGATCTCGGGATCGCAACGGATCAGACCGTCGCCGTGTTTGAGAGCGCGACACGACCAAACGTGGTCGTCGTGTGGTTTTACTAGGGAGATTTGAAAAGGAGCGAGTGATGAGACATGTGACGCTGGCGACGGCGGTCTTGGGTGCGCTTGCAGTGGCGGGGTGCGGGTGGCGCGGGGAACTCGACACTCGGACGTTCGAACTCCAGTATCTCGAGGCGGGGAACGCCGCCCAGATCATCGATCCGTACGTGTACGGCGACCGTCCCAATGCACCTGGTGCGATTGGCGTGGCGAGCAATCTGATCACCGTGCGGGAAACGCCCGACAACCTCGATAAAATCGCTCGGGTGCTCGAGCGGTATGACCGGCCCGCGCCGAGCGTTCGTCTACGGTTTCAGATCATTGAGGCCAACGGGTCTTCTGAGACCGATCCGGCCATCGCTGACATCAAAGCAACCCTACAGGAGCTGTTTCGTTTCGAGGGGTTTCGTCTCGTAGAGGAGGCGGTACTGGGTGGTGCGGCCGGGAGCGGCATGTTCGAGAACCTGCACGACGAACGGATTGGGGGCAGGGCAACGATCGAAACCCGCATCCGTGAGGTGCGCGCCGTGGGTGACAGTGGGACCGTGCGGCTCGATGTCGGTCTCAGGCTGGACCGGTACGGCTCCGTCATCGAAACGAGCATCAACGTCCGGGCAGGTCAGACGGTCATCTTGGGGAAAGCAAAAGTCTCGCCGCAACTCGGCACGATCATCTTGACCGTTCGGCCGGAGTTCGTTCAGTAGGAGTTGTGCACGACAACCTGAACCATCCAGGAGATAGCCACGGAGTTCAGTGGCACTAGCAACCCGGCAATCGAAAAACCACAGGGGAACACGGGCGCCTCAGGAACATTCAACATCGAACATCGAACATTCAACAAATACGTCGGAGCAGAACCATGGGGTTCCCGACCCGTGGGCGAGCAGATCCCGCGAGACGTTCGATGTTCACGTTCGATGCTCCCACGTGTGGTCCTATGTCGATGAAGCTCGCTCAATCGCTTGCGGGCCGGCGGAGTTCGGCCAACCGTTCGGCAATGTCGTCCGCCGACAGCCACACTCCCGCGACCATGACGCCGGCTTGCCGTTTGACATTGTGGATGTCCGTGAGCGGGTTGCCGTCCAGGAGCACGAGGTCGGCGCGCTTCCCTACTTCCACTGTGCCGAACGAACCCTCTTTGCCTAGATAGACGGCGGGGTTCTTGGTTCCCGCTTCCAGGGCCGCGTAAGGCGAGAGTCCGGCGGCGACCAAGGCGGTCATTTCCTGTAGAGTGGCAAACCCGGGCACGTTGAACACCTGCGGTGCGTCGGCGCCGAGCAGGATGCCGACGCCGGCGTCGTGCAAGTCCTTGATCAAGCGTCGTCTCAGCTCGATGAATTTCCCGGCGCTTTCCCCGGTGAGGCCGAGCTGCTCGGTGCGCCTCCGCGTGCTCCGCACGTATCCGTTCAGTTGATCTGCGGAGAGGTACATCATCTCGGGACGCTGAGCGGTTGTTTCCGGCGGTTCCAGCATCCCGTTTTCAAACAGAACTTGGGTCGGTGTCACCCACGCGCCCGCTGCCTCGGTCGCCGCAACGAGGGACGGGATCTTCGACTCGTCGATATGGTCGATCAAATTGTAGCCGAACCACTGGGACTGTCGCGGGTTCACGGGCGCTCCCGCGGGAACGA
>JBFIZG010000429.1:0-3347 GCA_041604955.1 Gemmatimonadales bacterium
CGCCCGACGGCCGCTTCCTCAAGGTCACTGCGCCAGATCTCCTCATCGTCGACCTTCGCCGGTCGGTGGAACGGCGGGTGCCGAATGTCGGTTCAATCGCGTATTGGTCACCCGACGGGCAATCCATGGCCGTTGAGGGCACGCATCTGCGCGTGTTGCGCGTGTTCGAAACCGATGAGCCCGATACGCTCTGGACTGGCGAGAAATATCTTTTCCCCAACTACTGGTCAGCCGATGGTCGCTACATCTTCTTTGCCGAGATCCGTTCCGAAACGGGTTGGGATATCTGGTCCGTCGATATGGAAGGCGACAGCATCCCAATTCCCCTCTTGACGAGGCGTTTCAATGAGCTGGCACCTCGCCTGTCACCCGACGGACGGTGGCTTGTGTACATGTCGGATGAATCTGGTGCCAACGAGATCGTGGCGACACCCTTCCCGGGTCCGGGGCCATCCGTGAAGATCTCCCGCCGCGGTGGTGAAGATCCGTGGTGGTCGGGTTCGGGAAAAGAGCTGTTCTACCGCGAAGGCAACCGCATCATGGCAGTCGAGGTCCAAACGGTACCGACGTTCGAGTTAGGTGAAGCCCGTGAGCTCTTCGCCGGGCAGTATGATTTCCACACATCACCCTGGAACTGGCATGTGACGGCTGACGGAGAGCGATTCGTTATGATCGAGAGCGATCCCACCACAACGACCCAGTTGCAAGTGGTGTTGAATTGGCACGACGAGCTGGGGGCAATGATGGAGCGGTGATTGACATCGATTCGCGCCTTACCGCCGATTCTGCCGATCGCTACGCCATCGAGCGCGTGCCGCGGATCAGCGCGGACCGGAGCAGATTGACGCGGACCCGCGATGGCTGAACCGGTCGATCGTCTAACGGCGGCGCTCGCAAATCGGTATGAGATCGAAGGCGAGCTAGGCGCCGGCGACGTGGAGCCGCGGATGCACGCGGAAGGAAGCAGAATTGCGCGGATGATCTCTCATGAGTAACCAGGTCGAACGCCTAGCTGCCGCGCTCGCGGATCGGTACGCCATCGAACGTGAGCTAGGCCAAGGTGGCATGGATTCGAACGCTGAAGCGTCCGCTCGGCGCTTCGCGACGCGTGCTCAAGCACGGCGAGGACGCGTCTTTCAAGCCGCGTCGGCCCGCAGGGGCGCCAAGCTGGCGCTTGAGCGTCGGAACACGCCGCGGGCGAGCCCGTAATGGTAGATCAAATGGATCGCGTCGCCACCGCCCTCGCCGACCGCCACACCATCGAGCGCGAGCTCGGCAGCGGCGGCATGGATTCGGAAGCTGAAGCTTCCGCTCGGCGCTTCGCGACGCGTGCTGAACGACGGCGACCCCGCGTCGTTCACGACGCGCCGGCCCGCAGGGCCGCCGAGCCGACGCTTGAGCGTCGGAACACACCGACGATACCGTGATGCCTGAACCGATCCATCGACTCAACGCGGCATTAAGTGACCGCTACACCATCGAGCGTGAACTCGGCGCTGGCGGCATGGCGACCGTCTACCTCGCGCACGACGTCAAACACGACCGCAAGGTCGCGATTAAAGTGCTGAAACCCGAACTCGCCGCGGTCCTCGGCGCCGAGCGGTTCGTCCAGGAAATCAAGACCACAGCAAACCTGCAGCATCCCCACATCCTGCCGCTGTTCGATTCGGGGGAAGCGGACGGCTTTCTCTACTACGTGATGCCGTACATCGAAGGGGACACGCTCCGCGACAAACTCAACCGCGAGACGCAGCTCGGCATCGACGAGGCCGTGAAGATCGCGACCGAGGTGGCCGACGCGCTGGACTACGCGCACCGGCAGAACGTCATCCACCGCGATATCAAGCCTGAGAACATTCTGTTGCACGATGGGCGGCCGATGGTGGCGGACTTTGGGATTGCGTTGGCGGTGAGTGCGGCGGCGGGCGGGCGGATGACGGAGACAGGGCTCTCGCTCGGCACGCCGCACTACATGAGCCCCGAGCAGGCGACGGCGGACAAGGATCTCACGAACCGTTCCGACATCTACTCGTTGGGCGCGATGCTGTATGAGATGCTGACAGGGAGTCCGCCGCACGTGGGCTCCTCCGCGCAGCAGATCATCATGAAGATCGTGACCGAGGAGGCCGCGCCGGTCACGGACGCACGGAAGTCGGTGCCGCCGAATGTGGCGGCGGCGGTGGCGAAGGCGCTGGAGAAGCTGCCGGCGGATCGGTTTGCCTCCGGCCATGAGTTCGTCCACGCGCTGACCACTCGCGAGTGGTTGCCGGCCACCGGGCAGCGCGGGGCGCAACACGGGGCCGGCGTTCGCGCTCCGTGGCTCGTCCCCGTGGCCGTGACGGGGTGGCTGGTAGCCATCGTCGCGTTCGGGTACGCACTGTTCGGCCGCGATCAAGGCGACGCCGGCGTCCACGTACGAGAGCTGAGCATTCTCCTTCCGGACTCGGCGCCCATCACCTTCACCGCGCCCACGCCGTTCATTTGGCAACGCGCGCTCGCGATTTCACCGGATGGTGCAACGATCGCCTACATCGCGTTGGCGGACAGCCTGACTCGGCTTTATACGCGACCGCTCGATGACCGCCGAGTCACCGCGCTCGACGGTACGGCCGGTGCCTATCACCCCTTCTTCTCACCGGACGGGCAGTGGATCGCTTTCTTCGTGTCCGTGGAGGGGGGTGTCGACGTGCTCAAGAAGGTGCGTGTGACCGGCGGTGAGCCCCTCATTCTCGGTAGCTTTACGTTTCCCGTAGGCGCATCATGGTCCACGGATGGCCGCATCCTCGTGGCTGATCTAGAGGGCAACGTGCCCACGTGGATCGGTGACGGAGGCGGGGCGACAGAGGTTCTGGATAGCGTCCCGCGGCCGCTCCAGTTTTCCGGAGGCCTGCTGTCTCCCTCGCTCCTGCCGGGGAATGAGTGGGCCGTCGGCAGCATGTTCTACACGGGGCAACTGGTGCTGCTCTCAACGCGCACCAATGAACTCCGCTGGATCACACGGCTCGGCGTCACGCGGGACAGCGTTGACCACGCAGATCGTTTGGTCGGCGGGAATCCCATGTACTCACCATCTGGCCACCTCCTGTATCTGTCCGGGGGCGATGGGGTATTGATGGCACTGCCGTTCGACGCCGACGCGCTCGAGGTGCGGGGCGATCCCGTGTCGGTCGTCGCGGGGGTACGACAAGAGACGACGTATGGGTTCGGGCAGTTCGCCATGTCCGCCGAAGGGACAGTCGTCTATGCTCCCGGGAGTAACGCGGGGCGCGGCAGTCTGGCACTCATCGATGAACGAGGGGAAATCGAGCTGTTGCCATTTCGGCGAGCCGTCTACGAGTTCGTCCAGA
>JBFIZG010000430.1:0-3306 GCA_041604955.1 Gemmatimonadales bacterium
CACGTCGTAGAGTTCCGCGGTGGGCTGATTCTGGTACTGCGTCCAGCTACGGCCGCCGTTCACCGTGACCTGGGCGCCGCCGTCGTCTCCGACGACCATCCGGTCTGGATCATTCGGGTTTATCCAGAGGTCGTGGATGTCGCCATGCGGCACCTGGATGGACTCGAACGTCACCCCGGCGTCGATCGAGCGGTAGAGCCCCGTATTCAGCCCGTAGACGGTATTGGGGTCCTGTGGGTCCGCCCGCACGTGCGTGTAGTACCAGGCGCGCTGCCGAAGCTTGTTTTCGCTATTGGTGCGTTTCCAAGTCTTTCCGGCATCATCACTCCTGTAGACGCCTCCGGCAGGTTCGGCCTCGATGATTGCCCATACGCGGTTTGGATCGGCAGGTGAGACAGTGATGCCCACTTTGCCAACCAGTCCGGTCGGGAGGCCGCCTTCGAGCTTCTGCCAGGTGTCACCGCCGTTGGTGCTTTTGTACACACCACCCTCGGGGGCGCCACTGATCAGAGCCCATGGCTTTCGCTCGCCCCGCCACATTCCCGCGTAGAGCTCGCGCGGGTTGGCGGGGTTCATCGCGAGGTCTGACGCGCCGGTGCTGTCGTTCAGCGCGAGGACATGGGCCCATGCGCCGCCACCGTCGGTGGAGCGGAAGATCCCACGCTCGGGATTCTTCCCAAAGGGATGCCCCAACGCGGCGACGAACACCACGTCGGGGTCGTTGGGATGGACTCGAATCCGGCCCACCTGACCCGCCTCACGGAGCCCCAGGAACGTCCACGTGCGCCCGCCATCTGTGGAGCGCCACACGCCGCGTCCCGACGACGTGTTGCCTCGGATGTCATGCGAGCCCTGACCGACATAGATGACGTTTGGATCGGATGGGGCGACAGCCACGGACCCGATCGAGCCGCCAAAGAACCCGTCGGTGATATTGCTCCAGCTCTGACCCGCGTCGTCGGACTTCCAGACGCCTCCTCCCGTGGTGCCCATGTAGAACAGATTCGGGCTCCCCGGCACCCCCGTGACCGCCGTCGAGCGGCCGCCGCGGTACGGCCCGACCATTCTCCATTTCATCCCGGAGAAAAGGGCTGGGTTGACGGTCTCACTACCCGGGGTCTGTGCCTCGGAGGAGATCGGGATGCTGGCGAATATGCCAAAGCAGGTGATGGTGAGAAGCCGTCGCCGAATGAATCCGTGAGCGTTCATGAGCGCGTCCAGTCCAAGGTAAAGTCTCTGATGGGCGATGACGGATGGCGAGCGAGCTTATCGGTGGTGCGCCCAGGGGTCAAGCCACGACGTCCTCGCCCCCATGACCCGAGGTTTCGATTTCACGGAGGATTCACTCTCGGTTCATCGACGCTCGCAGAACTTGCAACACGGGAGGATCCGTGCCTCGAGACCGCAGCAGTGAAGTAACAGGCCTTCAGTCGTTCGATTCTGCCGAACCCCACCCTACCGTCATTTCCGTGCGGCGGTGGCCGCGAGTGATCGGAACGATTGGCATTGTCCTGGGCGTTCTTGCATGCCTCGATCAGCTCGACGATCTGGTCACCATGACCTGGACCGCCGGAGATTGGCAGCGGATCCGTTCACCGGGCATCACGCAAATCATCATTCAAGAGATGCCCTCCGTCGGCTGGCGCATGCTAGCTGTAGCAGTTGAACTTGGCCTGGGAATTCTGCTCATCGTGGGCTCGCTCGCCGTGCGGCGACGCCAGTTGTTCGGCGTCTTTGTGTGCCGCGTTTGGGCCATCCTGGCAATCGCTTGGACGGTTCTCGCGATCGGATGGGCGATCTCATGGGTGGAACAGCTCCGTCCGTCGCTCCAGGCCGCGTCCCCCGGCCCATGGGAGTCGCTCGGTTTCGTGCTGCCGCTCATTTTCCTCCTTATGCTGGCGTACCCGGTCTTCCTCCTCGTCTGGTTTGCGAATCCCCGCGTTCATCGAGAGTACGACACTTGGAGCAGTCTCGTGTAGGCGAACGGCCGCTGGGCGGGGTGGGTTCGGTTCAGTTGCCTGACCACCTCAAGTCCAGGGTCTGGGCGGTCGATCATCGGAGAACCGGCTCGGCCAAAAATACCGTGAGGTGAGTAGTGCACGACGGACCCGACGAGTGCGTGGAATGCGACCGCCCCGGCTCGGGAGACGGTGCAGACTCCTGCTGTGGATGCGACGGGTCCCTATGTCACGTCTGCTCGGAGCAAGGGGTCATCCTGTGTTCGCGGTGCGGCGATTCAGCTGGCAGCCACATCGCCGATGCCGACGGGACCCGCTTTGGGAAACCCGCGCGCCAGACTTATGGATGGGCCCGTCTCCGAAGACCGGCTGACGCGCCGGGACAGGACGGAGACGGCACCCGCCCGCTTCGTCGGGGCGGGTGGTATGCCGTATTGAACTCGGACACGACCAGCCGGGCCGTGTTCACCGTCGCAGGCCAGCTGATCTCGATTCCCAGTCGATTGCTGGAGTTTCGCCGACATCGCCCTGAACGGTTTGCGGTGGTGGTACGAGACGACGACGACGCCAATCCCGCCAAGGGCACGTCAGAAGACCTGGGCCGAGTCTATGCGGTGTGCCCGGAAGGATGTCACCGGGTACGACTGGAAGGACACCCCGACGACCTGAGTTGCGAGGTTTGCGGCATCGAGGCCAGGATCGCGTGGGGACCGGCTTGCTGAGACGATCCGTGGGATGACATCCCGCACCCCGTTCGCGCTTGCTTTGGGGCGTTCCAGTTTCTAAGACGAGGGGATGCCCGCGCGACCAGTCGCGTTGGTAAGCTCCCGTCGGTCACAAATCCTCCCACACCGCGCATCACAGAACCGCACTCACCAGCATAGTGGGCCCACCGTCAGCACTGCGAGTAGTTACTCACTAGACCATATTATTGTTAAGTAAAATCCGTGCCAAAATCGCGATTTTGCGTCGGTTTTCACGGCTCGGATCGTGCCGCACTTGTAGAACGTGTCCAACGTCCGGTCGACAACCGGGCGCCCGCACCTCCCGATACAGACGACTTGGTGGCAGGTATGCTTTTTGCCTCGCCTGTGAGGCGTGTCACACAAGCGGATGACCTCATGGCGCGGGACCAGTCCCGCGAAAACAAGTCGCTGGGACCATGGCCTGATGCATTCGCGGGGCGTTCGTTGACGATGGAACAGATCGATGGGGAAGGTACGGTGGACACGGTGAACAACAGACAGACTCATGATGGGCAGCGCACCTACGCGATGCCGCGGTCGATGAGCACGATACGGTATCGACAGCTCCCCGGCGCGCGGACGACGTCGCTTGCCGAGCGACC
>JBFIZG010000431.1:0-3295 GCA_041604955.1 Gemmatimonadales bacterium
CATAGACACGTCCCTCGTGGGTAAACTCGCCGGAAGCTTGGCGGACTTCGATTCCCTGTCCGAGCAACTTGTTCACCATCTTCATCATGGTGAGCGCATCGTGTTGTTCAGCCGGGATCACGAACGCCGCAGGTTTACCCGCCAGCCCCCGAGCGGTTTGTCGTTGCGCCTTGAGGACGGCGTTTCGGAGGACCGTGGTCCGGTTGCGCGCGGCGATATCGAGCGCGGCAATGGCGGAGATCTTCTGCTGCTCCACGATGTCCCGCACGCGCCACCACCCGCCGGGCCAGGGATTCGGGAATGTCGTCTGTGCCTCGTACTCCGGTAGGCCGCGTCGCGAACCCTGTAGCTGGTCGGGATGCAGGAAGAGCGGCGTCGCCAATCGCGCGCTCGCCGATTCGGTGAGCATACCGGCGATGTTGTGAAACGGCGTGATCCAGTGAAATCCGAAATGGCCCCAGCCCGAATAGATCGCGGCGTTCACGACACCCTGTTTCCCGGCTTCTTCTTCCTTGTATGCGATATGCGCGCCGTACCAACTCATCTCCCGCCAGACGAGCGGGTCGCCTTCCGGCCGAATGGGTTCGGCGTAGGGCGGCACGTACAGTCGAGCCCCATACGCCCCCATCTGATGGTGATCGATGTAGGCCTGTGGAATCCAATCACGAAACATGATCTTCGCCCCGTACTGCGACTCGACCGTGTTCGTCATGAAGGCGTCGCGGTTGTTGTCGTGTCCGATGTAGTGATGGTAGAGATTGGGTAGTCCCGCTCCCTCGAACTCGGTTCCCACCCACCGGTTGTACCATTCGGTGACCATGACCTCGCCGTCCGGGTTGAAACAGGGGATCATGATCGCGATCGTATTGTCCAGGATGCGGAGCATCTCGTCGTCGCTCCGGGTCACCATGTCGTAGGTCAGCTCCGCCGCCATCTGACTTGCGGCTACCTCGGAGGAATGAAGACCCATCGACTGAACGACCACCGCTTTCCCCATTGCGACCGCCCGGTCGATCTCGGTCTGCGAGACGTTTCGTGGATCGGAGAGGGTCGCATTGATCTGCCGAAGTTCCTCGAGACGCGCGAGATTCTCGGGTGACGAAATAAACAAGGCGAGAAACGGTCTCCCCAGCGTCGACGGCCCCATGTTCACCACGTTGAGCCTCGGGCTTCGGTCGCCAAGCAGGTTGTAGTACTCGACGAGCTTGTCCCAATGGGCAAGTTTCCGGTCCGCTCCCATCTGAAAGCCGAAGAAGCTTTCGGGCGTAGGAATCTGTTGACCACCCGCGAAACTCGGTTGGGCCAACACGGCAACGGTGACCAGCAGCGCGATGCGGACGGGGAGGCGATTGGTGTGCATGGAACTCTCCGGTCGGCGCGGGGATACGGAACGTAGTGTCACGCTAAGGTACGGCGACGGCGCGCGCCGGGCTAGGATGGCGTGCGCGCGCGACACGCGGCAGACGCGGACGACGGTCATGTCAATTGCGACCACCGGACAACAGACATAAACTCTGGTGACAGGCTGGGAGACTGAGACCCATCGGGGACCGATGAACTTGCTCGAAATTCCGTGTGCGGGCAGAGCCGTGACCGCCGTAGCCATTGCGCTCGGATTGGCACACCTCCCCAGCGCCGCCTTCGGACAGGGAGACACCCTTTCGCTCACCGGCACCGTGGTCGATGCGGCGACGGGTGAACCCGTCCCCTCTGCGGCGGTCATATTGGACGAACGGCCGACGCCGAGATTCACCGACCTTTCCGGGCGGTTTGTCATTCCGGACGTCGCCCTCGGCGATCATGTCGTGCAGTTCACCAAGATCGGATTCGCGGCACGTGGCCTTGCGATCAGGGTGCAAGGCGCCGACGCCGACATGGGACCGGTGTCGCTCCAACGCCTCGCCGCGCGCCCCATCACCATCACGGGCACGGTACGAGAGGAGGAGACGTCCCGACCCGTACCACGGGCGGCAGTGGTCGTCAATGAGGTAACGGTGGCCGTCACCGCCGATGATGGAACGTTTCGCGCCGACGCCGTGGACGTCTACGCCGTTGGGAACGAGCTCGAGGTTCACATGCTCGGGTACGAGACGGTTGCGCAGACGTTCCCCGTGTCAGAATCCCAATCCGAGGTGACCGCGCAGGTCTTCCTCGATCGCATGCCGACAGAACTCGATCCGGTCGTCGTCGAGTCCGAGCAACCGCCGGCTCATCTGCGCGAATTCGAACGACGGAGGAAAGCGGAACTCGGCCGATACATCACGGCCGAAGAGATCGAGCGGCTCAATCCTCCAGCGGCAACGGATATCCTACGTCGCGTCCCCGGTGTCGTGGTTACCGGCGAGGCGTTGACCGGTACGAACGTCCGTTTCTTTCGGAGTGGAGGCTTCTGCGTCGAGGCGCCGTTGATCTTTCTCGACGGCGTCTATACGCCCAACCTGATCATCGATGCCGCGCTGGCTCCGGAGCGGATAGCCGGCATCGAACTGTACAGCGGCCCCGCGAGCATTCCGCTGGAGTTCAACGTACCTGGATCCGGGCTGACGGGCGGCACCCGCGCCGCGTGCGGTGTCATCGCGTTCTGGACCAAAGCGCCGGAACTGGCTCGAGCGCGTTCGCCGTTCGAACTTGGCATCCGCTATGGTGGCGCACTCGGCAACAATCGGACTGGGCAAACCCGTCTTGGAGTGCACCTGGTGGCCCGGCTCATCGGCCCGTTGGAGCTATACCCCGCGTTCGCGTTCACCACCGGTCTCGAGGTGTCAAATCGCGGTATTCAGAGTTCCCTGTGGTTTGCGCAGCTCGCGGTTCGACTCCATCCGCTCGGCAATCGCATACCGTGGTACGTGGGTTCGGGACTCACGCTCTCCAAACCGAGTCTCAAGATCGAAAATGTTCCCGCCAACGATTTCTCCAACGCGCCCGACGTCGATCCCGCCCATACGCTGTTTTCGGGGTTCAACTATCAGTTCGGACCCGCACGACCATTCCTCGAGATTCACGTGCTCGACGTGTTCGCGTTCTCGAATCCAACAACGGAGATGTTTCTGGGCCTCGGGATGCAGTTC
Organism: Gemmatimonadales bacterium; assembly: GCA_041604955.1. Taxonomy (GTDB): domain Bacteria; phylum Gemmatimonadota; class Gemmatimonadetes; order Gemmatimonadales; family GWC2-71-9; genus JBFHWR01. The sequence continues at coordinate 3,069 of JBFIZG010000431.1, forward strand.
TAGATCGCGGACGTCCAGGCCGGGTGCTGGGACGTGCAGTTCTCAATTCGGCCCCCGGCCCCCGGCCGCCGTCTCCCGGCTCTCCGCTCCCTGCTCCCCGCTCCCCGCTCCCCGCTTTCGAAAATCAGAGCTTGTCCACGGCCTCAAACAGCTGATCGAACGATTCGATCACGAATAGCACGTCTTGCAACCTGTCGATTTCGAAGGGCTGCTCCATCACGGCGTCC
>JBFIZG010000432.1:0-3292 GCA_041604955.1 Gemmatimonadales bacterium
GCCCACGAGAGGCATTCACCACGCCTCCGGCCAGCTGGGAGGACGACCGCCGGGCGCTGCTCGACCTGATCGGGCGATTTGGTGAGGCTTCGGCGGACGGGCTCGCACCCACACATCCACTGTTTGGCCGCATGACGGCGCGAGACTGGGGCGTCCTCTCCTACCGACATCTCGACCACCACCTGCGTCAATTCAGCGGATGACGCGCTCACGATCGGTCGACCTCCGGGACGCGATCTCCATTCTTCCATGAGAAACGATTAGACGATTGAGCGAACGAAACGGCATGAATGGCGAGTTTCCCGTCGATGGAGTAGCGCTCACGCAACTGTTGGTGGTGTCCGACCTCCCCCGCGCTCGTGATTTTTATCGAAACGTGTTGGGCGCGACGTTGTTCCGCGAATATGGGGGTGACTCCGCGGTGTTCGAGTTTCAGGGAAACTGGCTGTTGCTGGTTACGGGTGGTGGTCCCACCGAGGACAAACCGGGAGTGACGTTTGCCCCGCCTACCGACCCCAACACCGTGAGCCATCAGATAACGTTGCGAGTGCCCGACTGCCCTGCCGCATACGATGTGTTGAAGTTCCGCGGCGCCCAGTTTCTCACCCCGCCCGTCGACCGAGGCGGTGAAATCCGGTGCTTCTTCCGGGATCCGGACGGACACCTTCTCGAGATCAGCGAGGTTTCCTGAGTTTCCATCCCTGACCGAACGGCCGTTGCCTGGGATTTCGCGGGCGTCGCGGACGACCATCCTTTCGATTCGTCGCGTACTGCAACTCTTTTGGGTCGTCCAGTGTCCAATTCCCAGACTCTTCTACGCAACTTCCAGACTCTTCACGCAACTTGGAGATTGTAGTGTTCCGATCGATTGCTGCTTTGACACTCGCCTGCACGGCCGCTTGCAATTCGAGAGGGATCGACACGGTTCCCGTCGACGAGGTCACGTTGGCGATCCAGGAAGTCAACGTGGTGCCGATGGACGGTGACCGCGTGCTGCGCGATCGAACGGTTCTAGTCGCTGGGGATCGCATTGTGTGGATCGGCGGTGGGGGCGTCTCTCTACCATCGTCCGCTCGAGTTGTCGATGGCCGCGGGCGGTATCTCATTCCGGGACTGTGGGACATGCACGTCCACACCCTTGGAAATGCCGACGCGTTCTTTCCGCTGTTTCTCGCCCACGGCGTCACGGGTGTACGCGACATGGGTGGATTCGTAGACAGCCTGTTAGCCGTTCGTGAGCGCCTACGCTCGGGGGCGCTGGCGGGACCTCGACTTATGGCAGCAGGGCCGCTCTTGGAAGGGCCGCGACATCGCTGGAGCCACGCCATTGCCTTGCACCTCGACAGCCCCGATCAGGCTCGCGAGTCGGTAAACGCGCTCGCAGAGGTTGACGTCGATTTTCTCAAGGTCTACTCGGCCGTTTCCAAAGATGTGTATCTGGCTCTCGTCCGGACCGCGCGCGAGCGGGCGTTGCCGTTTGCGGGTCACATCCCGTTCGCTATCAGTGCTGGAGAGGCTTCAGACGCTGGGCAGGCGAGCCTCGAGCATGCCGGACTCGATGTCACCTCGCTCGATTGCGTGCGCGATGGGGGTACGCGTTTTCGGACGCTGCTCGGCATATGGGGCTTCGAGGGCTACGAAGCCTATTTGCGCGGGATGCTGGCGCTCAGGAGCGAGCGCGATCAGGATTGCGTCGAGGCGCTGTACGGTCGGTATCGGGAAAACGCCACGTGGGTCACACCCACGATTGTGAACGCCATCAAAGACAGTGCGTCGCTGACATGGGACGCACTGTCGTATCTCTCCACGCAAGACCGCATGGCATGTCGAGCGACCGTCAGGTCTTTTGAAGAAGCATCCGACGAGGTGCGCCGAAGGTGGCACCGCGCGTTTCTCGACGATGTTGCTGCGCTGCACCATGCCGGCGTGTCGTTGTTGGCTGGGACCGACGTGCCAAACCCGTGCGTCGTTCCCGGCGCCAGCATTCATGATGAACTGGAGTGGCTGGTCCGAGCCGGCCTCACACCGTACGAAGCGTTGAAAAGCGCCACGGTGAACCCCGCCGTCTTCTTTGGCTCGGATTCGATTGGCGTGATCCGCCCCGGGTTGCTCGCTGACATGGTGTTGCTTGACGAAAACCCACTCGATGACGTTCGCGCGACAAGGGCCGTTACCGCCGTGGTTCTTGGAGGGCGGTACTTCGATTCCGCGGACCTTAACCGGGGGTTGGAACGGGGCGGCCGATGAGCTAGAAGCCGCAATGCGCCTCTAGCAAGTGCCCCAACTCCTTGCGGCACCTCTCGTGACATGAAGCTGTTTCGTCAACCCTGTCCGAATGCTTGCGGAACGATGGTTCATCGCGAAGCTTAGAGGATCGTTATCGGCGAACGGCAATGATTTGGCTTCTGACGGTTTTGACACTGTGGCCGGGCGGACAAGCGCCGGAAATTCGGATCGAGCTCGTTGGCAACGCCGGGGTGGTGCTTGCCGACGGCGCGACGTCGATTTTGGTCGATCTTCCGTACGAATCGGGAGCGTTCGGGTACATGCGGTATGAGCCAGCCGACCTCCGGCCGACCGGCACGGTCGTATCGGTCATTACCCACCACCATCGGGATCACTTCGACCGGGCGCATTTTCTGGCCCGGCGAGACTGGCGTCTCATCGGTCCCCCGAGCGTCACAGAACGGGTTCCCCACAATCGCGTGTTGGTTGGTGACAGTCTCGAGGTTGGCCGTTTTGCGATCGTGACGATTCCGACGCCGCACACCGACGATCATCGTTCGTACCGGATTCGCTGGCGCGGGAGAATCTTCTTTTTTGTTGGCGACACGGAGGACGAGAGTGCGATCGCGTCAGAACCGAGATCCGACATTCTCTTCATCACGCCGTGGCTGAGCTGCGGGGTGATCGACGCAGACCGCGCGCTGCCGGCGACGCGGTCGATTGCGTATCACCTCCGACCGAACGGATCCGATAGGACGTGCGGACCCGTTGACGTGCTGGAGCAGGGAAGCACGATACGGTTTTCTCCGGTAAGACGAGACTGATCGCTATGGATCGCGCGCGGCACGACGTCCGTTCGCAGCAGCCTAACGGCCGATGAGGCGGAAGAGGTCGTCGCGCGGTGTCGACTCCGGTTGCCTCGCCAATCCACCGTGAGCAGACGGCGAGGAGTGGGCGTTGCCGCCCTGCGCAAGCTCGTGCTCGGTTTCCCGGGTGTGGAAGAAGGCCCTTGCTACGGGACACCTGGTTTTCGGGTGCGTGGCAAGTTTCTCGCACGCCTACGGGA
>JBFIZG010000433.1:0-3284 GCA_041604955.1 Gemmatimonadales bacterium
GGTTCCGCAAGCGTGTAAGTCGGATGGTGGAACGGACCCCGCGCCAACACCGGTACCGACGAGCGTGCAGATCAGCCAGACCAGCGTGCAGCTCACGGCACTGGGGGCACAGGCCACGTTGACGGCCACGGTGCGCGACCAAAACAACACCCCGATCGGGAGCGCGTCGGTGAGCTGGTCGTCCGATGAGACGGGGATCGCGACGGTGAATGCCAGCGGGACCGTTACGGCGGTTTCCGTCGGATCGACGACGATCCGGGCGACGTCCGGTTCGGCAAGCGGCAGCGCGACGGTGACGGTATCACAGCAGCCGGCGGCAGCCGATCCGGTTGGAGGAAACGCGCAGACGGGAACCGTCGGGCAGGCGCTCGGAATGGCGCTTACGGTTCAGATCAACGACGCGGGCGGGAATCCCATTCCGGAAGTGTCGGTGTCCTTTGCCGTCACGTCCGGTGGTGGGAGCGTGGCGGATCCCACCGTGCCCACCGACGTCGCCGGTCAGGCGTCGACGACGTGGACGCTCGGACTGACCGCGGGCGAGCAGCAGGTCTCGGCGAGCATCGAGGGTGGGGGACCGGTGGGAACGTTCACGGCCACAGCCACCGCGGACGTCGCGTTCTCCATTGCCGAGGTCTCTGGCAACATGCAACAGGGACCCACGGGTGCGCAGCTTCCCGACCCGATCGTGGTCAAGGTTGCGGATCAATTCGGAAACGGGGTTCAGGGGGAGGCCGTCGCATTCGCCATCACCGACGGTGGCGACGGGTCGCTGGTGTCGAATCTGGAAATCACCGACGATCAGGGCGAAGCCTCGACGCAATGGACCCTGAGTTCGAGCGAGGGTCCGAATTCGGCGGAAGCAGGCGCCGCGGGACTTTCGGGTGATCCTGTCATGTTCACCGCCACCGGCACGAACTTGGCGGTCACGGGCGTCAGCCCGGATCCCATGATCGAGGGCGGCACGGCGACCATTTCCGGGAACGGATTCAGTCCGGTACCCGGAAACACGACGGTCACGGTAGACGGTGTTTCGGCGAACGTGACGTCGGTCCTGTTGAACACGATCGAAATCGATGTTCCCACGTTTGACTGCCGACCCGCGCGCATGGTGGACGTCGTGGTCACGGTGAGCGGCGTGAACCAAGGGATCGAGCACCCAGTGCGTCCGGAAGCGTTCGTGGACCTTCCGGTGGGGCAGCAACTCGTCGTGAGCGACCCAGCCGACTTCTGCTTTCAGTTCGATGCCACGGCGGAGCAGGAAGGGTATCTCATCGGTGTGTCGGCGGTGTCGGAAGTTGCAAGCTCCCGTACAGAAGTCAGCCTGTCGAGCGTGACCTCCAGTGGGAGCACGGCGCCGCCGCAACGGTCGATGCTGGCGACGCCACGATCGCAGGCGTCGCCACTCAGTCTCGACGACCTGCGACGGATGGAGCGTCTGCGACGGCATCGGGTGGCCGAGGCGAAGTTTATGGCGCAAGAGCTCGCGGCGTCGGATGCGATGGGGAGTCCCGTTGCGACCGGGGAGAGGAGTTCCATTCCGAGCGACCTGATGGTGGGCGATATCGTTTCAATCCGCGTACCCTCATCCAAAGACCTCCAATGTTCCGCGTTTACTGAGATCCAGGCGGTTGTGCGGTTGATCGGGACCCACGGGATCTGGCTCGAGGACGTTGGGAACGATGTGACGGTGGCCTTGACCCTCGAGGACTTCCAAGAGTTGAGCGACCTCCTCGACAATCTGATCCATGCGACGAACACGCAGTACGTCGGAGCATCGACCGACATCGATGGAAACAACCTCATCGCGATTGTGGTGACGAAGGAAGTCAATGCGGCCGATCTCGCGGGTTTCGTGAGTAGTCGGGACTTGAGTAGCCGGGCGTCGTGTGCCGCAAGCGACGAGGGGGAGATCTACTACTCCGAGGCCCCGACCCAGGACAGGTCTCTCGAGGACGTCATGGCGTTCGCACCCATCGTAATCGCCCACGAGCTGGTGCACATCGTTCAGTTGAGCCGACGCCGTGCAGCGGGAGCATTGGTTTTTCAGAGCCCTTGGGAACTCGAGGGACAGGCGACGGCAATGGAGACCCAAGTCGGGATTGCCGCGCGGGGTCTCGAGCCGATGGACATCCCCAATTCCGTGGTTTGGGACTTCGGCAATTTGGAATCGACGGATTGGTTCCTTTCGATGTTTCTCGACATCGCATTCTATTTCGGGCTGGACTTGACCCAGGCACCACCGGCAAAGCTTTCGGAGGCGCCGTGGGACTGCACGTGGCTCGAGGGCGACGTCGAGGACGACGAATGTCTCATCGAACCACGAGAGGTCTACGGCGTGCCCGCCGCGTTCCTCTGGTGGCTCTTTGATCAATTCGGCCCGACGTTTACCGGTGGCGTGGGAGGCGCCGAAGGAATCCACCAAGCCTTCATCGACAACTCGACGTTGCGGGGGTTCGAGAACATCGAGGCGACGATCGGCGTGCCAATTGAAGAACTCCTCGTGCAGTGGCACGCGGCGCTCCTGATGGATAATCGCCAGGTTGGCGGGAACGAGGTACCCAACGCACCGCGCCTCAACTACACGACATGGGACTTCTTCAGCATCTTTGAGAATACGTCCGCCGGGGGCACGCCGATTGCCGCGACACCCAAGATCGCCCCGTTCGCCGATCAGGTGATAACGCTTCACCTCAGAAGTGGATCACCGGCATACTTCGTGGCTGAGGGGGCAGGCCGTCTTGCCACGGCGTTTCGGGCACGGGATGGAATGGGGGCAGCCCTGCCGTCCACCATGCGCTTCTGGTTGGTTCGCTATCAATAGTGAGACACGACATTGATAGGACGGCTCCGGATGGGCTCGTTGTGATTGGACACCTTGGATCCACGTGCACACGTCGAATATCCTGAACGAGCTGCGAATCGGCGCCCTCCCGTAATCGCGATCATTTCCGATCAATCATGCCGAAGGATTGCCGGTCGTCGTCTGACGGTTGATCACAACGTGTTGTGGTTCGCCACCGAGCGTCTTCGGTTCGGTGTTGTGATACGCTCGAAATCGCGCTTGCCCGAGCGACCGGAGTCACATAGGTTGTGGGACCTTCCTTCTCACGGTGCGAACATGGACCGCTCTTCCCGCATTCTTCTCGCTCTCGTCGTGTGCCTCGCTCCGCAAGCGTGTAAGTCGGATGGTGGAACGGACCCCGCGCCAACACCGGTACCGACGAGCGTGCAGATCAGCCAGACCAGCGTGCAGCTCACGGCACTGGGGGCACAGGCCACGTTGA
>JBFIZG010000434.1:0-3281 GCA_041604955.1 Gemmatimonadales bacterium
CAACGGTCTCAGCGACCAGCGGGCTTTCCCGGTCATTCAACCGGGTACGTTGCGTGCAGCACGAGACGCGATGCTGCCGCCTGCCCCCCCAACCACACCTCCCCAGTGCAAAGTACACTGTACAAATGTTCAACACTGCGCAAAAGCTCGGCTCCCGACTCTCGTACTCGGCTCGCCTCTAATGCTCGTGCTGCATCAAGCCGATGAAGACACTCGTCAGCAGCGCAAACACGTACGCCTGTAAGAACCCAACAAAAATCTCGAGTAACATGATTCCGACTACCAGGGCCGCGGTGAGCATGCCGATTCCCCAATTCAACACCTGGAGGTGACCGAACAAGAAAATCAACCCAAACAGGGACAAGATCACGAAGTGTCCCGCGACCATGTTACCAAACAGTCGAATACAGAGTGCGAAGGGCTTCACGAACTTTCCGACCAGCTCGATCGGCGCCATGAACACCGACATGGCCACGCCGCCGACGCCGCCCATACCCGGGATGGCCGGAAAGATCGTTCGCATGTAGCCACCGGGACCGAGCTTGATGAACCCACTGATCTCGATGGTCAAGAACGCGAGTATCGCGAGGGCCCCGGTGACTGCAACGTTACCCGTAGCCGTCGCCCCGTGGGGCACGAGTCCGAGCAAGTTCGCATAGAGAATGAAAAAAAACAGCGCCATGATAAACGGGGCGAATTTGGCGCCGTCAGGGCCGATATTGGCAATAGCCATCTCGTTTCGCACAAACAGCACCATCGCCTCAATGGCGTTGGCGAATCCCTTGGGCGGGTTCTCTCCGGCCCGTTGCTTCTCGAGCCTGCGACCCGCGATCCACATCGTGAGAAAGACGAGCGCCGCCGAAAGAAACAGGAAGACAACGTGCTTGGTTGGCGTCAGATTGACCGTGAGGGGACCGAGGTGCAGATCCGGCCACCGGTGCCAGGAAAACAGGAAGAACGGCTCGATGCCGATGGAATAGGCGTCCGCCGTGTGATGCATAATGACCCCACCGACGTCGACCTGTTCTTGTACGCTCATTTCAGAAACCGTGGCTCCATAAAAAGCAGTGGGATCAGCACACCCAGAAACCCCAACGCGGTCGGGAGTGGCGGAAACACATCGGGTCGCCACAGGACCGCGGTCACGAACAGCGCGAGACCGACGAGCCTGAGCCCCATCCCAACTCCCCAACGCACCATGAACCTGTCGAACGATCGGTCAACGGCCGGCTTCGCCGCCGCCACAGCCACCACTTGTATGATTGTGGCGGCCAGCCCGAATCCCACAACCGCCGGCGCCGCGTGCATTCCAAATGTGCCGCCGATGATGGCGGCTACCGGGATGGTCAGCAGCACCCCAGTGAGCAGCACCTTCATGAGGACCGACGGTCCTTCGGCTTGCGGCTCCCGGCCCCCGCTTTTCCCGACTTGGCCTTCCGCTCCAGCGCCGCGAGCTTCACGTACACGTTGATGAAGCTCAACACCGCCCCGACCAGCGTGCCCACCACCGTGAACAGGGGCACCACCCCCAGCCACCGATCCAGCAGCAGGCCCAGGACCATGAACAGGATGATCCCACCGGCGAAGGTCATGCCAAGCCCGAGCAGCTTGTAGCCCTCACCCATGGCCCGCCCGGGACCGCTGTTGGGCTTCATTCCGGCCGGAAATCTAGGGTTTGTGAAAAAATTCGCAAGCAAAACGAGGTGGCCTAAATGGCCACAGCTAAATAGGATTCGTGGACATTCCGACGACCAGTGGAGGAGTTGTGCAGGCGAATCCGGTGCGGGTCCAAGATCACGATGTCGAACTGCTCGAGCGCTTGTCGCGAGCCCATCGCGAACTTCTCGACCAGGTCTCACACCGGATCGTCGGTCAGGCGAACGTCCTCCAAGGCATCCTGACGGCTATTGTTTCGGGCGGGCACGCCTTGCTAGTGGGAGTCCCCGGTTTGGCCAAGACCCTCATGGTCTCGACCATCGCCGAGGCGTTGAAGCTCGACTTTTCCCGCATTCAGTTCACTCCGGATTTAATGCCGAGCGACATCACGGGGACCGAGATCCTGGAAGAAGATCCGAGCACGGGGACACGGGCGTTCAGGTTCGTGCACGGTCCGGTGTTCGCCAACGTGGTGCTGGCCGACGAGATCAATCGCACTCCTCCCAAGACGCAGGCGGCCCTGCTGCAGGCCATGCAGGAGCACGAGGTCACGGCGGCCGGAGAAACGTACCACCTCCCAGAACCGTTCTTTGTCCTGGCCACCCAAAACCCGATCGAGCAGGAGGGAACCTATCCGCTTCCGGAGGCCCAGCTCGACCGCTTCATGCTGGAGCTCCAAGTCCAGTACCCAGATCGGGACGACGAAGAGCGAATTGTGGAGACGACGACCGGCGACGAGGAGCATCCGGTCTCCAGCGTGCTTTCGGGAGAGGACTTGATTCAGATCCAGCACCTGGTCAGGCGGATACCGGCCCCCAAACCCGTCGTGCGGGCAGCCGTCACCCTCGCCCGAAAGACCCGACCCGCAGACAGCGACGCTCCGGACTTCATTCGCGAGTTCGTGGACTGGGGTGCCGGGCCACGCGCCTCCCAGTTCCTGGTGCTAGGGGCGAAGGCCCGAGCCGCCCTCGATGGGAGGCCGATGGCCGACCTTGACGACGTCAAAGAGATCGCCGCGGCGGTGCTTCGCCACCGCGTGGTGGTCAACTTTGCGGCCGAAGCAGCGGGTCGCTCCGCCGAGGATATTTGTACGGAGTTGATTAGAGACACGAGCTGGCTTCTCTGACGCCGACGCGCGGTTTCATCGAGACCGCGACGCCATCCCCGATACGCGTTCTACAGCCGTCCTGCTAGCATCTCTTCTTCCACGTCCGCGACCATGAGGTACCCCTGGCAATCGGGACAGCAAACCTCGCGGATCGTGTGCTTGTTCCGGATGGTCGCGGCACCAATTACGAGATCGCCGTTACAGCGGGGGCAGACGAGCTGGCTATGGGGCTGCACCAACATCTCTCGAATGCAGGCAGCCTCGTCGAGTGTGTAGATGACGGGGGTGTCCACAACAAAACCTCCGCGTGGGGCTGAGGTTGGTCGATTCACCACCTTGATGGGTAATGGTTTTCACTTGAAGATGGGATGAATCACCTGTGAAGCGGCGGGATGTCCGCTGGCGTCATCGGCAGAGTGGGAGTAGCCTTTGGGGTCATGCGCCTCACCCCAATCGGTCGCCGGCTGTTCACGAACCCCTGTGCCCTCCCTGCGCTGACCCTCGGGTGTAACGGGGC
>JBFIZG010000435.1:0-3271 GCA_041604955.1 Gemmatimonadales bacterium
GCTTGGCATCGCCCCCACGTTGCGGCTCAGGACATCGCTCGTCAAGACGGAGGTCGGCGCTACGCGGTCGCGTGTCCCTGTTAGACGGTTCACCGCGGTCAGGGGAGCCCGCCGTGCAACGCAAAGAATGAGTTCCGCGAGCGGAACAAGAGTGGCCATCCAGAACCCGAAGATGAGCCGGGTCAGCTCGGCTTTCAGCCGTGCAATCCCAGTCTGGAACTCGGCCTGCAGTTCCGTTTGGAGCACGTGATTGCACCAATCTACGAGGTCCTGAGCCAGTTCTTCGCGCCAGGTGTCATAGAACTTCTTCGATGAGCGCACGGTGACCGGCATCGGCGAGTCCCCACCCCGCACTGTTCGATCGGGCGAAAGCGATTGCGGACTGGGAGAGCACTGGTCGAGTCGTCATTACCCGGCATCCTCATCACGTCAGCGAGAATGGAAGCGGTAGTGCGGAAAGGGTGAATGGCGGGAGCGGTTCAACCGCCCGGTCATGATCGTAGAACGTGGTGATTGAGATGTCGGATGAGACGTGTCACCACACCCGGTTCAGTTCCCCACCCTCGCTTGCAACTCCTCAAACCAATTGAGCACGATCAGGTACCGTGTCTCGGCGACGGCGTCGGGCGCGATTCCAGGCTGACTCACGCCTTCCGGTACCGTTACGATGAATCGATCTCCGTCCGGGAACACGTCCCAGTTGTTGAGGCCTGACGCATCGAGTGCCAGTACGAATTCCGGCTGGCGGACGACAACGGTCGGCTCCCGCTCGATGCGCACGGCAAACAGCGAGTCGAGCCCGCCGGGCTGCCAGTAATACAGGGTGCGGCCGTCCGGAGACCACAGCGGGCCGCCACCCCCACGAAACGACACGCGTCGTTTTCCGGCGGGAACCGGAAAGTCCTGGAGCCAGATCTCGGATTCCACCGTTTCGTTCGACCCGTACGCCACGAGGTTACCGTCCGGGGACACCCGCCCGTCAAACTCCGCCCACGGCGCTTGGAGATACGGCTCCGCCTCGTTATCTCGAGAGCGCGTGAGGATCCAAAGATCGGGAGAACGATCGTCTACTGACTCGAACAGAATGGTGTCCTGGCGGAACCAGTGATTGGGCTGCTGGTCGCCGGGTTTCGCGAGGACGCGTTCAGCAGACGAACTGTTGTCCGCTGGTTTCACGTACAGATCATGGTCTCCGGCCCGGTTCGAGGCGAACAGCAACCGTGTCCCGTCAGGAGACCACTGCGGCTGATCATTGGTACCCTCGAACGTGATCTGTGGATTGGTGCCGGTCAGGAGGTGGTAGGTATAGATGTCAGTGCCAACGGCGCCCGCTTCCCGGAATTCGTAGGCGATGGTGCTTCCGTCCGGTGACACCTGTGGATCGCTGACGTAACCGGTCGGATGACGGACCGTGTCGACCGTCCCCAGCCGATCCACGATGAGGAAGCGTCTGAGCTCGCCCGCCCCACCACCCAGCCCTTCCCCTTCGATGTGCACCAGCGTGCCGTGCCGCGACACCGAATACCCGCGCCGCCCGATTCGGGCCGACACGCGGTCGAGGACCGGCACCGGCGGCCCGGTCACCCGATGACGACCCAGATCGAAGGGGACGGCGAACAATCCCCCGCTCGACGGCACAAACAGAATGTGTCCGGTCTCGACATACATCGGGTGATTGCCGTCGGAGATGATCTCCCGCGACGAATCCGCCGCGAGATCGAGGTAGTGGATCGCCCCGGCGAAGTTGCCCAACACGCCCGACCCGTCCGGCAGCATGTGTGGCCGGCGCCCACCGATGGCGATGCGTTTAGGCGCTCCGCCATCCGCCGGCAGCACATGATTCCCGGTGGGGCCACTGAACACGATCGTCCCGTCCTCGCCCCAGTGCGGGTTGTACGGTCGGAGCCCGTCCACTAGCCTGAGGAGGCCGCCCCCGGCGACGGCTACTTTCGCAAGCGTCTCGTTCGCGTTGTCACGAAACACCAACCACGCCCCGTCGGGTGAGAACGCCGGCCGCATGCCGTTCTCCGTGCCCGGCACCTTATTGAAGTCGGCCTCGCCCAGGCGGCGGAGATAGATTGCCAATTCACCGCCACGAGTGCCCGAAACGGCGAGCATCGATCCGTCCGGCGAAATCGCAATGTCTTCGTTGTCCGGCAAGACGATCCCGTCGAGGTCGAGATCGAGTCTCGCGATGGCGGGCGCTGGGGGTGAACGCAGCCATCCGATGGCGCCGAGCACGACGGCGAGTGCCAGGGCGGCGATCAGCAGCACCGTCCGGATTCGCGCGCTCGACGGAGCCGACGGGGCGACATGGAACGTCGTGGCCGCGGCCGTGGCCGGCAGCGCAAACGCTGGGTTCGTAAGTGCGCTTGCGAAGTCGGCCGCAGTCTTGAACCGGTCGGCCGGCATCTTCTGGAGCGCTTTCGCCACCGCGGCGGCGATATGTCCCGGGACCGTGTCGCGCGTCGCGGTCACCGGCGGCGCCTTCTCCGTAATGACCTTCGCCACGATCGCCTGCGCCGAGTTGCCCGTGTACGGCGGGTCCCCAGTCAACATCTCGTAGAGCATCGCACCGACCGAATAGACGTCCGACCGCGCATCCAACTCCCGGTCACCCATGGCCTGCTCGGGACTCATGTAATGCGGTGTACCGATCGAGAGACCCGTCTCCGTGAGCCGCTTCCCGCTCGCCTCGCTCACCGCGAGTGCGATGCCGAAATCCGCAACGAGCGGCTGCCCGTCGTGGATGAGAATGTTCTCCGGTTTGATATCGCGATGGATCACCCCCTGCCAGTGCGCGTAATCCAATGCCGCCGCGACCGATCGGGTGATCTCCACCGCCTCGTCGATATCGAGTTGCTGCTCGCGTTTCAGCTTGTCGCGTAACGTATCGCCCTCGACGTACGGCATGACATAGAACAGGAACGAATCCGCCTCCCCCGAGTCGTGGAGCGGGAGGATGTGCGGGTGCTGCAGGTTCGCGGTGACCCTGATCTCGTTCAAGAACCGCTCGGCGCCGATCACTGCCGCGAGCTCCGGACGCAACACTTTGAGCGCGACCTTGCGGTCGTGCCGCACGTCGTGCGCGAGGTACACCGTCGCCATCCCACCTTCGCCCAAATGGGCCTCGATGCGATAGCGGTCGGCGAGGGCGGAACTCAACTGCTCGGTAATGGCGGTCATAAGTGGGGGGTGGGCTCGTTCGATTTCAAAATGCAGGCTGAGGCCCGGTTTCGCCAATTGGAAGAAGCGGGCGATGAGAGGGGAA
>JBFIZG010000436.1:0-3270 GCA_041604955.1 Gemmatimonadales bacterium
GCGAGTTCCCGACGTCGCTGAAAGCTGGGTGATCGGAGGCGCGCCACGCGAGGTATCGGTGGCGCTCGATCCGCAGGCGCTGGCCGCGCGCGGACTGTCGGCGGCCGCCGTGCTCCACGTGTTGGGGTCGTCGAATACGGAATTGCCGGCCGGCGAGATCCTTGCGGGGAACCGGACCGTTCAGGTGCGCGTCGGCCATCTGCTCCGCGATTTGGCGCAGGTGCAAAGCATTGTGGTTGGCGTCGTGAACGATCGACCCATTTTCTTGCGCGACGTCGCGCATGTGACCGATGGTCCCGCCGAGCCGACCAACTATGTGGGATTCCTTCCCGGCGGAGGAAGGGGGCCCGATTTCGAACCGGCGGTCACGATCGCACTGGCCAAACGCGAGGGAAAGAACGCGGCCACGATCTCGCATAACGTGATGGAGCGAGTCAAAGAGCTGCGGGGCCATCTGGTGTCGGAAGACGTTCGGGTCACCGTCACCCGCGACTACGGGGAAACCGCCACAGAGAAATCCCAGGAACTCCTGTTTCATATCTTCGTGGCGACGGTCGGCGTGATCGTGCTCGTGTGGCTCACGCTCGGCTGGCGCGAAGCCGTCGTCGTGGCCGTCGCGGTTCCGGTCACGCTGGCTCTCACGTTGATGATCTACCGGCTGTACGGATACACGCTGAACCGCATCACGCTCTTCGCGTTGGTGTTTGCCATCGGAATCCTGGTGGACGATGCGATTGTCGTGGTGGAAAACATCGCGCGGCACATCGGGATTGGGCGCCGCCAGACGGACGAAGCCGCCGTGGTCGCCGTTGACGAGGTGGGCAACCCAACCATTCTCGCCACGTTCACCGTGATCGCGGCCATTCTGCCGATGGCGTTCGTTTCCGGGCTCATGGGGCCGTACATGCGGCCGATTCCCGTCGGCGCCTCTGTCGCGATGCTGTTCTCGCTTGCCGTGGCGTTCATCGTGACACCGTTCCTGGCCGTCCGGTTGTTGCGTGGACACACCCAGAAAGGGCCGGTGGCGGATACCGACGACGAGCCGCTTCCAACCGGTCGCATTGCTGACTGGTATCGGCGCACGATCGAACGGCTGCTCGACCGGACTCGATTGCGCATGGCGACGTACGCCGGAATGGTCGCGTTGCTGGTCATCGCGGTCGTGCTCGTCCCGACACGGCTCGTTACGGTGAAGATGCTCCCGTTCGACAACAAGAGTGAATTCCAGATCATTGTCGATATGCCAGAGGGAACGACTTTAGAGCGGACCGCTGAAGTGGCGCAGGCGCTCGCGCTCACGGTATCACAGGACGAGGCCGTGAGTGACGTGCAGACGTATGCGGGCGTGGGGGCGCCGTTCAATTTCAACGGGCTAGTCCGGCACTATTTCCTCCGTCAGGGACCAACGGTCGCGGACGTGCAGGTGAACCTCCTGCCGGAATCCGAGCGAGCGGAGCAGAGTCACGCGATCGCGCTGAGATTACGGCCGGCGATCGATTCCGTGGCGCGGGCGTACGACGCGTCCGTCAAGGTGGCGGAGATCCCGCCGGGGCCTCCGGTATTCGCAACGCTCGTAGCGGAGATCTACGGCCCGAGCCAGGAAGCGCGGCACGAAGCCGCTCGGCGAGTTCGCGAGATCTTCGATGGCACTGACGGTGTGGTCGATACGGACTGGTCGGTGGCGGCGCCGCACGCGCAGGTCGAGGCCGCGGTTCGGCAAGCCGAAGCGACGCGTGCAGGCACCAACCCGAAGGAGATCGCACAAACGATCGCGGCGACCATGGGCGGTGCCATCGTCGGATTGCTCCATGACGACGATGCGGCCGAACCGGTGGGCATACGGGTGCAGCTATCGGACTCGTTGACCGGCGCCGTAGGAGACCTGGCTGCGCTTCCTATCTCCACCCCTCACGGAAGTCGAAGACTCGGGACCGTGGCATCACTCGATAGCACGGCAGCCGCGCAACCGATCTTTCACAAGAATCTGAAGCCGGTCGTATACGTGACCGGTGACGTGGCTGGCCGACTCGAGAGTCCGGCGTACGCAATGCTGGAGATGGGTGATCGCCTAGCGGAGTCCGACCTCCAGGTTCACTGGGCCGGCGCTCCCACGCTCACCGAAGAGGCGTTCATGGTGTGGGACGGTGAGTGGGACATCACGTTGGACGTGTTCCGCGATTTGGGGATTGCGTTCGCGGCCGTGCTGGTGCTGATCTATGTGCTCGTAGTCGCGTGGTTCCAATCGTTTACCATCCCGCTCGTGATCATGGCGCCGATTCCGCTCACGTTGATCGGCATCCTTCCGGCCCACGCACTGACGGGTGCGTTCTTCACAGCAACCTCGATGATCGGAATGATCGCCTTGGCAGGAATCATTGTGCGAAACTCCATTCTGTTGGTCGATTTTGTGCGGCTGGGTCTCGAGCGCGGACAGAATCTCCGGGATGCCGTTATCGCTTCGGGGCTCGTACGCGCGCGCCCGATCATCCTCACGGCGGCTGCCGTCGTCATCGGCGGGTTGGTCATGGTGCGGGATCCAATCTTCCAGGGGTTGGGGCTGGCGCTGATCAGTGGGGCGATTGTGTCGACGGCGTTGACGCTCGTCGCGATCCCACTCCTTTACTACGAGATGCACCGATGAAATTGAAAATGATTGTCGTATTCGTGGATGCCGACAGCATGTCTCAGGTCGAAAGGCTGTTCGAGGAGTGCGACGTACCTGGCTACAGCGAGATTCCGAACGTTCTTGGCAAAGGCGAGACCGGAAAGAAGTTCGGTACGCGCGCGTTCCCCGGTTCCAGCACGCTGCTTCTGACAGTCATCGACGAAACGTGCGAAGAACCACTGAAGATGAAGCTTCAGGAACTTCGCGATACCGAAGACCCGATCGAAAGTATCAAGGTCTACTCACTGGACACGGAAGAACTGATATGAAGATGCATTACGTGATCCGCCGCATTGCCGGTGTGTTCATTCTGGTCTCGCTCGCGCTTGGATACTGGGTGAGTCCGTATTGGTACCTGTTCACGGCCTTCGTGGGCCTCAATCTCTTGCAGTCGGGGTTCACGAAATGGTGTCTGATGGAAAACATCTTGGAGCGGTTCGGTGTCGCTGAGCGAGGCTAAACCCTGAGGTTCGATCGGCGTGGCCGCAATGGTACTCGTACTGCGCCCATCGATCTGTCCTGCTCGACACGTCGTTTCGGTCATCGCCTCGATCGCCGATGAACCCACGTTCACGAAAGCCTCAGGATGCGTTCACTCGTAGACC
>JBFIZG010000437.1:0-3250 GCA_041604955.1 Gemmatimonadales bacterium
CATCCGCTGTTTCCGCGCTCATCCGCGGCGGCGCATCGGTCGTTCCTGTCCCCGTCCAAATCCTACAGGGCCTCGAGTAGCGATTTGAGATTAACGATTGATCTCATCATAGGATCTCGCGGTGGCGAAGCTGAGACCAGCAGCACTGGAAGACCGGCTCATCGAGTTCGGCTCGGCGGTTTACATCGAGCTCCGCCGGATGCCCACAGACCTCGTCAGCACGTACCTTCGCAAACAACTGGTCGCTCGGCCATGTCACCTGCTGCCAACTACGCTGAGGCTCGCGGTGCCGAATCGCAACGGGATTTGTCCATAAGCTCCACACTTGTTTGAAGGAGCTTCGCGAGACATCGGCATGGCTCCGGTTCGCGAAGCGGTTATCCCGACCATCGGTGGGCGCCGGGCGTGTGTGGGTCGAATGCGATGCACTGATCGCGATCTTCGTGGCGAGCATCAATACGGCCGCGAGCGCAAAACCCGGAAGAAGGGTTGGGTCAACACATCGCAAATCGCACATCGTTAATCGCTAATCACCAATCACCATTCGATTGGCCAACGCGCCAATCGTGCCGTATCTTAGCGTCCCATGACTGAGATCACCGCCCGGCTCTCGACCGCGCTCGCGGGCCAATACCAGATCGAACGCCACCTCGGCGAAGGTGGCATGGCAACGGTCTACCTCGCCGAGGATCTGAAACACAAACGCAAGGTCGCCGTCAAAGTGTTGAAGCCGGAACTCGCCGCCGTGCTCGGTGCCGAGCGCTTCGTTCAAGAAATCACCACCACGGCCAGCTTGCAGCACCCTCACATCCTCCCGTTGTTCGATTCCGGCGAGGCGGAGGGGTTCTTGTACTATGTCATGCCATTTATATCCGGCGAGACGCTCCGCGACAAGCTGGATCGGGAGACGCAACTCGGCATCGACGAAGCGGTGAAGATCACGAGCGAGATCGCGGACGCTCTCGACTACGCACACCGCAACAACGTGATCCACCGCGACATCAAGCCCGAGAACATTCTCATGCACGACGGCCGCCCCATGGTGGCCGATTTCGGGATCGCGTTGGCGGTGAGCGCGGCAGCTGGCGGGCGCATGACGGAGACCGGCCTGTCACTCGGCACGCCCCACTACATGAGCCCTGAGCAGGCAACGGCCGAGAAGGAGATCACGGGGCGGTCCGACGTGTACTCGCTGGGCTGCATGCTCTTCGAAATGCTGACCGGCGAACCGCCGCACACGGGTGCTTCGGCCCAGGCAATCGTGATGAAGATCGTGACGGACGACGCACGTCCGGTGACAGATTTGCGGAAAACCGTGCCGCCCAACGTAGCTGCAGCGGTGGCTAAATCGCTGGCCAAGCTTCCGGCCGATCGCTTCGAAAGCGCCAGCGCATTTGCCGAAGCGCTTGGGAACACCGGGTTCACGCTCCCCACCCTCGCGGGGACGGTTCCGGGAGTGGACCAGGTCGGTGATCGACGATGGAATCGCATGACCGTTGGACTCGCGGCCATTGCCGGCGTGATGACGGTGGTCGCGTTGTTCGCGCTCCTTGCGCGACCCGATGGTTCCGGTCCCGTCACGCGTCATCGCGCGCTGCTGTGGGATGCGCTGCCCACTACGACATGGCCGGTCCGGTTGCGCACGGCCATTGCGCCCGACGGATCGGCAATCGTCTTTAGCGACGTGGTGGGGGAGCGAGCGCAACTGGTCCTCAAACACCGCAATGAGATCGTGCTGACGCCGCTCGCTGGCACCGATGGTGGGACCGGTCCGTTCTACTCGCCTGGAGGGGACTGGATTGGCTTCACATCGGAAGGAACACTACGGAAGGTGCCCAGTGGTGGGGGGGCGTCACTCACGCTGGCCGATTCCGTCAATAACACGGCGCCGGGAGGCGCCTGGTTGGACGACGAGACGATCGTCTTCGTTGGCGCGCCGTTCGACCTCCGGCGCGTGAGCGCAGCGGGGGGCAATGCCGAAGTCATCGTGTCAAACGCCGACGTGGGAGGTCGCTTTCTTGCGTTGCCCTGGCCGTTGCCACAGGCAAGGGGCGTTCTGTTCACGGCATGTACCGCCAACTGCACGACCAGCGACGTGTACACGTACGATGCTCGTGCTGACACGGCGCGATTGCTCTTTCCTGAAGCCCTGGGAATCTGGTATGCAGCCGATCACGTTCTCTACGCGGGGCTGAACGGAGGACTGTTCGCCGCCCCCTTCGACCTTGGCAGCCTGGAGGTGACCGGGGCGGCCGTCCCGGTGGTGGAGGGGCTGCAGGCCCCCGAGTTGACGTTCTCCCAAGACGGCACCGCCCTGTACATCCTCGGACAGGCCACAGACCTCGGGATCGCTGAATTGGTCTGGGTGGACCGGACGGGGCGCGCGGAGCCCGTGCAGGCGGGTTGGACGTTCCAGGTTGTGGGAGCAAACTGGGGTATGTCCCTTTCACCCGACCAAACACGCATTGCCCTCAAAGTCCGGACGGATCTTGGTAACGACATCTGGATCAAGCCGCTGCCGGACGGCCCGCTATCTCGTCTCACCTTCGACGAAGGAGAAGATCGGATGCCCCGCTGGTCCCCGGACGGGCAGATCGTGACGTTCCTGTCGAATCGGGGTGACGACCTCGATGTCTATCAGGTTCGCGCAGACGGCACGGGCCAGCCAGAGCTATTGCTCGACTACGAGAGGTTCCTGGCCCAGGGCTTTTACAGCCCGAACGGAGAGTGGCTGGTGTTTCGGACCGGAGGAACCGCCGGAGTTCGCGGTGGGCGCGACATACTCGGGCTCCGCCCCGGAATCGACAGCGTTCCCATCCCGCTCGTCGTCTCGGAGAACGACGAGCAAGCGCCCGCGATCTCTCCCGATAGCCGGTGGCTCGCGTATCTGTCCGACGAAACGGGTCGCGACGAGGTCTTCATACGCCCATTTCCCGATACCGATCGAGGCAAGTGGCAGGTGTCCGAAGGTGGTGCAAACGCCCCCCTGTGGGCTCACAACGGTCGAGAGCTGTTCTACGTCAGCGGCGACGGTGAGATGGTCGTCGCCCAGATCGATCCGGGCCCGCCGTTCAACGTCCGAGATCGACAGGCGCTGTTCAGTGTTCCTTCCACGATCGCGCGGTCGGTCGTCCAAGGCTACGTCGACATCAGCGCGGATGACCAACGTTTTCTCATGCGACGCGCGGCGGGTAGCGAAGAAGGTGAAGGCGACGCCAGACAGCTTATCCTCGTCCAGAACTGGTTCGAG
>JBFIZG010000438.1:0-3241 GCA_041604955.1 Gemmatimonadales bacterium
GTTGGTCGTGATCAGCGGCAAGAAGATACCGAGTTGCCTGAAGAGCGCCGGACTCACCTTCTTGATCACCATTTCGACGATCTGGACCAGCGATGCGATGACGACGATGAAAGAAATGAGCCGGAGATAGGGGGCGTACGACAGAACAAACGTGTTGAGAAACCAGGCGCATATCGACGTGATGGTCAACACGAAGATGTTGGCGCCCCCCATTCGGAGCGCTGTCGACACCCGCGCAGACACGCCCATGAACGGACAGAGGCCGAGAAACAACGCAAGGGTGAAGTTGTTCACTACCATCGCAGAGATGAGAATCCAGATCAGATTACCCATTACGCCGCCCTCCGATCCGGCGCGGCCACGCCCTCGGGCCACTCCCCTACACCCGGCTTCGTCTCCTTGCGGCGACGGATCCAGCTCAAGCCGAGTAGCAGGAATCCAAGCGTGAGAAAACCACCGGGTGGGAGAATCATCACCACCCATGGCTCGTACGAAGGACCAAAGAGACTGACGCCGAGAAACGTCCCGTTCCCAAGCACTTCCCGGACCGTTCCCATCATGAGCAAGGCAATGATGAATCCAAACCCAGTGCCCACCGCGTCGAGCAAGGCCTTCCCCACAGAGTGCTTCGATGCAAACGCCTCTTGCCGCCCCAAGATCATGCAGTTCACGACGATGAGCGCGATGAACGCTCCTAGTGCCTTGTGGATTGTTGGCACAACCGCTTCGAGGGTCATGTCCGCAATCGTGACGAACGTCGCAATGATCAGGATGTACGTTGAGATACGGACCTCGTGCGGGATCAGCTTGCGCAACGTAGATACCAGGAGACTGGAGCCACACAGCACGAAGAACGTCGCCAGTCCCATGGCGATACTGTTTGCCACCGTGTTGGTCACAGCGAGCGCCGGGCAGAGGCCGAGCAACTGAATGAGCACGGGGTTCTCCCGCCAGATACCGCGGATGATCGCTTCACTCGGTGTGGGTTCCCGCATCACCCTTCCTCATTCGTATATGCGTCAATGAGGGGCCCAAGCCGCTCGAGCGCGTTATTGATGATCTTGATAACGGTGCGTGACGAGATGGTCGCGCCGGTGATCATGTCCACTTCGGCGGGATCGGTACCGGTGCCCCGCCCCGCTTTCACACCGACGAGTGGAGTCACGGCACCGTCGAATTGTCCCACCCAGGCGGTGTCCTTTTCGATCTTGTCGCCGAGACCCGGTGTCTCCTTGCTCTCGAGCACCTTCATGCCAATGACGGTGCGTGTTCGCGCGTCGTACCCGAAGATGATGCCGATGACGTCCTGGAAGCCCGGTTCGCCGGCAGAGATCGCGAACCCGATCGGGTCGCCGTTCGCCAGGTAACCCAGGTAAACCGTTTCAGCGTCTTCGGGGTCCGCTCCCTCGGGGACGCCCCGCTCCAGTGCGCCGTCGACGACGTACAGTGTGTCGTAGTGATCGGGCGCCTTGAGCACCTCCTGTATCGCGGCCTGGAGCGCGGCAGCCTTGTTTGCGCGAATTGTGGGCTCGGTTGCCCCAAACACGAACACGAGCAAGAGCCCGGCGAACGCGCCAGCCCCACCGAGCGTTGCCACGAGCCGCCACGGTTGAACCTCGGTCTCGGCAACTGGCTGCGGGGTGATGCCACTCATGACGGCGCCCGCTGTCGCTCTGTCCCAAACACCTTTGGCTGGGTCGCACGATTGATGAACGGTACCAGCGCATTCATCAGTAGGATTGCGTACATCACGCCCTCGGCTAACCCGCCCCATACCCGTATGATCACGACGAGAAATCCGATCCCGAATCCGAACACCCAACACCCGAGGTTGGTGACGGGTGACGTGACCATATCCGTCGCCATGTACATCGCGCCGATCACCAAACCGCCTGAAAACAACATGAACAGCGGGCCGGCATAGCGAATTGGGTCGATCAGGTGGAGACCACCGGCGAAGAGTGCCACTGTCGCAAAGATGCTGACCGGAATACGCCAGTTGAGGTAGTTTCGGAGCGCCAGGTAGCCACCGCAGGCCAGAATCAGCAATGCAGACGTTTCGCCGAGCGATCCACCCGTTCTGCCAATCAACAAATCCAACGTGTTGGTGGACGTTGCCTCGAACTTAAACAACCCCAGCGGTGTCGCCTGGGTCAGGGCATCCGTCGTCTGAGCACTCATGAGCGGGAACGCCAGGTTGTCCCCCGCGAGACTCCACCAGCTCTGATCTCTGACCGGCCACGTCGTCATCGCCACGGGAAACGCGGCTTGCAGGAACGCCCGACCGAGGAGCGCGGGATTGAACACGTTTTGCCCGAGTCCGCCGAACACGAGTTTGCCGAACCCGATACCGAACACGCCCCCGACAAACGCCATCCACAATGGAATCCCCGCTGGGAGAATCAACCCCAACAGCAGTCCGGTGATCGCGGCTGATCCGTCTTTCAGCGCGCCCGGCGGGCCAAACAATCGTTCGGTGACCATTGCACCCGCCACCGCAGCGAGAATGACCAGCACAGCGGACGGGCCAAAGAAATAGATGGCGGCCAGCACGACGGGGACGAGGCTCCCCACTACCGACCACATGATCTTGGGAGTCGTGTCGGGTGAACCGAGGTGCGGTGACGCGGAGACAATCAGCGGAGCTTCGCTCACGCCGCCGCCTTTTGCTTGCTTACGGCCTTCCTGGCAGCCTGAAACAACTGACTCAGCGGGATGTTCGAGGGACAGACGTACGAGCAACAACCACACAACATACAGTCAGCAAGGTGGTGATCGGCTGCCATTTCCTCGTACCGTCCGGACTTCGCGAGGCTTCCCAGGATTTGCGGATTCAGGAACACCGGACAGGCATCCAAACAGTGCCCGCACCGTATGCATGGATAGGAGACCGGTGGCCTGCATTCCGCTTCTGACAGGACGACGACGCCGGTGGTTCCCTTGAGGATCGGCGCATCGAGATTCGCCAACGCCATACCCATCATGGGTCCGCCGAAGATGATGCCGCGTGCATCCTCCGTCACACCACCGCACGCGCTCAGCAGATCCCTCAGCTTGGTTCCGACCGGCACGATGAGGTTAGACGGGTGCCGTACGCCCCGCCCCGTCACCGTCACGATTCGCTCTACCAACGGGAGCCCGCTCTCGAACACTTCGGCAATCGTCGCGACCGACGCGACGTTCTGCACCACCACACCCACATGCATAGGAAGCTTGCCGGATGGCACCTCGCGATCGAGCA
>JBFIZG010000439.1:0-3235 GCA_041604955.1 Gemmatimonadales bacterium
CGAGATCGGCAACCACCGGAAGATGGTTGGTTGCCCGAAGCACGTCGTCGCGCTCGAGACCGTAGGCCTGCAATACGTCAGGCGGCATGTGCGGCGTATAGAGCACGAAGCGGTTGCCGATACTCAGGACGGCATCGCTGTAAATCACATAGTCCAGCCGGCCCGGAGAATAGTCTCGACCGAACCAGGTAAAGGCGAGACGCCGGTGGGTGTGTCGCGGCATGAGGTCCGTGAATGACGTCCCGTCCCAGTCCGGGCGAAACGCCGGACCAAATTTCTCGATGTCGGAAATCTCGCCCGAGAGAAGCGTCTCGCGCTGCCGCCGGTCCCCAACCAGGTTGGCATCGCCAATCAACAAGATGGGAGTCCCCCGGTCGACGTCGAGCACACCACCCGGCGTCATTGCGTCCCTGAGGAACGCCATGATCAGATCCATCTCGCTTTGGCGAGCCGCATTGTTGTTGCAACACGGCGCACTCAGCCCGACCAGAAGGAGGCGCGTACCGTACTTCGCGTCCAGATCGAGTAGGAATCCGGCGCTTTCACCGAGCGGGTAGGACGAAACGATGGGGAACGGGCTCATCACGACCGTCGCCTCGCCTCCCGCTTTCGCATGGTACCACATGTCTCTCGACTTCCCGAGCATGGGCGCGACGTAGTCCACGACGTCTCCCGACGTATGTTGCCGAACCTCCTGGAACACGAGCAGCTCGGGATCAATGGCCGAGACGATACGGCGGTAGGCCTCTTTCCGAGCCGGCCTGAACAGCCTGTTGTTGATGTTGTAGCTCAGCACACGGAGATGCGCGGGATCGTGTTTCTCGAGAGCGATGGGAGCAACCGGAGTGCCCGAGGAACGAAACGTGTACGCGATTCCACCCGTCGAATCCGGAAGCCGGTCACCGTCCGCCGCGCCATCCAATACCGCAATTCGAATGTCCGAACCGGAGAAGAGTCGAACCGTTGGGAGCGGGCGTGCATGCCGATCGATGGCGATCCCGAAGACGCGGGATGTAACGGTTGGTGTCGTCATCAAACCGATGTCATGATGCTCTATCGGAACGGTATCGCCACCGAAAAACACCCGTCCCTCGCGTCGTCCGAATTGCCACTCCAGCTCTGCGCCGATCCCGCCCACCGTAAGTCCCGTGTGCGCATCGCTATCGGTATCCAGATAGAGCGCGATGCGGTTTCGATCCTGGATGTTGAGTTCGGCTCCCACCTCGAGCCGGAGGAGCAGCGAGTGCTCGTCGTTCGTCACCCATAGTCGGCCGAAGTCGACCCCCGAACCCGCCGCCGATTGCGCGTCTCGTGCGAGCGGTGAGACACCACTCCAATCGGTAAACGCCTCGCCGTTCTCGACTGGGATGGATTGCAGCTCACCAACAGGGCGAGCGCATCCGACCAGCATGCCGCCCATGAGCATCACTGTCCCCCGGATGCGTGCCGGCCCCAGCAGGGAGGAGCGGGTCCGGAGCCTCCGAGTCACCGCAATTCGAATGGCTTGAGTATGAAAGCCAACAACTCCCCCGAACCTGAGGATGTGGGCATCGAAACCCCGAGTCCGCGACGCCGTGCGTCCGAGACGGGCCTAGCCCCCATCCGTCTCAGCTGGCTCGCGAAAGTGTGAGGCCCTCTTCGACCTCCGTCAACTCGTCTGGAAGCCGGCGGCTGGAGGCCCGAGCCAGGAATGTCGGTGACGGGTCGCCGGACCCATCGAAGCGTACCCGAGACCCTTGCGTCACACAGCGTCACTGGGAAGAGCGTCCGCCCGGAAAGCGGGGGTACTTGCGAAGTTCGCGACAAAAGTGGAAAATGGTTTAGGAAATCTCCCATTCATCCAATGAGGTATCAATGTCGAAGGGCAAGGAACTGCTACACAATCTACATGAAGCGCTTGCTAGGTTCGAAAAGGCGATCGTACAACGCGAACACCAGAAGCCGTTTATCGATAGCAAGGTCTCGTTTCAACAAGAGGTCGACGGCGCGCGTCAGCGCGTTGTCGATCAGGTGCTGGAACTGGTCAAGGAAGCTCGCGAGGCCTATCCCGCCACGAAGTAATTGAGCCTGTTGGCTCCGGAGAGAGCGCCTCGCCATTGGGTTGAGGCGCTCTTCGCCTTTTTTGGCCGTTTGCGAAGGGGAAGGCCCAAACCGCGCCGGTCAGTCAATACGCTCATCTCCCCGGACCGGCCTCTTCGAGCAGACGCTCACGATCGATCACTCGGCCATGATGGACTACCGCGGAAATCCGCTGGGTGTGACGGATCGACTCGATCGGTGACGCCTCGAGCAGCACGAGATTGGCTTCGTCTCCCTCCCGTACGCCAAACGATCTATCGAGAAATGCGCCGGCGTCGGTCGTTGCCGCGCGGAGCGCCTCCCAGGGAGTGAATCCCGCCTGGACCAGCTTCTCTAATTCCCGGTGAACGGAAAAGCCCTGAATCGTACCGTAGTTACCGGCGTCGGTCCCCGTTAACACGACCACCCCCGCATCAGCCAGCGCCCGAAGGGATTGGAAAATGGTCGCCTTTTGACGCGCTGCCCGCTCCGCCCATTCTTCGGCATGGTGACGGATGGAATCAGTGCGGTACGCGCCGATGACGGCGTTGGTAGTGACGGTGGCAGCGAGCGGGCTCGCGAGCACTGACGCGTCACGGATGAAGTCGCCCATGTCAGTCTCGACCGCCAGCGTCGGGATGATCGCGACGCCGCGCTCTGCCATGAGTCGCGGTAGATCCTGCGGTACGGGTTGGTTCGCGGGAATGTGGGTCACCGCCGTTGCGCCTGCCAGCACAGCTTCCCGCACGTCGTCCCACGTGTTGATGTGAACCACCGTTTTGATTCCGTTCGCCGTGGCGGTTCCCACCGCCTCCCCCAGTGTCGCTTCGTCGATCGACGGCATGCGCCCCCGTGGCGAATAGACGATCTTGACTACGTCCGGGCGTTTTACGGCAAGCTGTTCTACCACCCGCCTCGCGTCTGCCGGTGTGTCCATGACACGGGTGGGAACTCCGTACTCGGTGCAGTGGCCCTTCGTGGCCGTGAGACACGGCCCGGCAGCAAACAGATCGGCGCCGCCGGCTTCGCCCGCTCGTTGTTGCGCGCGCAGGGCAAACATGGTGTCTTCCTGCCCGAACAGATCGAGAAACGCGGTCACGCCCGCACAGAGTATTCGTTTCATGACGACGGCGGTTCCGGGGCCGTCAAAGACGTTGCCGGGCGCCATGTTCCCGTA
>JBFIZG010000440.1:0-3220 GCA_041604955.1 Gemmatimonadales bacterium
GTTCGACCAGTCCATGGTTCGTGCCTCTTCGAGCTTCACCACGAACAGGTCCGGTTGAACGAGAATATCGGGACCCCACGAGATATCCGCTGGTGAGGCGAAGAGGTGACCGAACTCCTGATCGCGCAAGTACACTCTGAGTGCGAATTCCAGCCGCCCAACAATCTCTTGATGCCAGGCCCTGGGCGCGGGTGTCACCAGCAGCTCCCCGTGCACCGTCTCGTAGCGGTTCCCATCGTCGGGGAGCGCCCGGACCATCTCGGCCGAATAGTAGACCGGTTGAGCCATACCCATAATGTCGCCTCGGCTGAAAACAGTACGCAACTCGGCACGTCGAAAGATGCCAAGTGCCCTGGGTGTGCTGATAATCAGATTGGCGCGAATTGGGACGAATGAGCGCAGATGGTGCTAGGGGCTAGGTGTCTGGTGACAGGTGTCAGGTGTTAGGTGTCAGGTGTCAGGTGTCAGGTGTCAGGTGTTAGGGGCTAGGGGCGACGTTGAACGTTGAACGTTTCATAGCACTCCCACCGCCGACAGCCCGACCCACACATGGCGTCCCGCGTTGTCCACACCGCTCGCGTGGTCGCGATAGAGTTCGTCGGTCAGGTTCTCGAATCCCGCCGTGACATTGATGCGCGGGGAAACCGTTACGCTGGCCCGCAGCCCGTGGACGGCGTAGCCAGGCGTGCCGCCATCGGGTATTCGCGGATCTTGGAGGTCGCGGCTTCCCAGGCGGTCCTGCTCGAACGCCCAACGGAACGTGTATTCCACCCAAAGGTTCCGAAACGCCGTTTCCCATTTCACACCCGTCGTCCCAGCAAACGGCGGGATCTTGGCCATGGGCTCGTCCCTTCCGTCAGCTCCCTCCTGATCACCGCGTGTGTAGAGCAAGCTCGTTCGCCACGCGAACACGCCGGTCCGGAGCACACCGCTCGCCTCGAATCCCTTGACGGTCGCCGTCCCGACGTTTTGGCCGATGAACACCGGCTCTCCCTCGAACGTCGTCTGGCCGCGAAAGCTTCCGGGCGCGCGATCGATGAAGTCGCGGATTCGCGTGTAATACAGGGTCACGTCAGCCGCAGCGTCCCGCTCGCTGTATCGCACGCCCAGCTCGTAGCTCATCGACCGTTCCGGTCGGGCGGTGACGTTGGGAAGTGCGACCCCCCCCGGAACCGGTCCGACATTCGTCAAATCGTACAGGTTGGGGGCGCGAAATCCCTCCGCGAGCCTGAATGCCAGATGCCAGGCCGGCGCTGGGGTGACCACCATTCCAAGCTGTCCCGTCACGTCGGAACTCGTGTTGGTTACCGGCCCGCCGAAGTCGGTTCCTGCGTCGGCTTCATTTCTGAAGCGACTCCATCGGAGGCCGGCCGATATCTTGAGGTGAGGCAACACGATGGACTCCGCCGACACAAACACGCCGGTGCGGTTCGCGGTGGCCCCGTCGGGAAAGCGACCGGAGGGAACCGTCCCCGTAGCCGTCTCTCGAACGATCGGCACCGACGTCCCCGTCTCGAGGTCCTCGTCCTCGCCCCACGTGTTCAGGTCATCGTGGTAGAAGTCGCCACCCCAGGTGAGCGAAACGACGCGGTCGAAGGCGTGCACCATGCTCGTCCCGACAATCGTGAACCCCGGGGTATGCACATCGTCCCGCCACCGCGTCCGCGTATCGTCGGGCAACCCGGAGTCGAGGAGACGAATCCGACTCCGTCCCTCACGCTGAGTGGAGAGACTTGCGGTCGCTTCCACCTGTTGCACCGCGTCAGTCCCGGGGGCGAACCGATACCGGGCGTACAGCAGCTGGCGCGTCTGAGGGTCGAAGAGATGCTCGGCGTCTCTGCCGGGGGCAGGGCTCCGGAAATCAACGTACCGATCGTACCGCGGAACGCCGTCCATCGTGAAATGCTGGGCCACGGCCGTGAACGTGTGGCGCTCGCCTGAGTGTATCTGAAAACGAGCGTCGAGCCCGCCGGCGTCGAAGCCCGTCGGCGTCTGCGGTCCTAGCCCGTCACCCGCCTGTAAATCGCCGGTGGTTGCAAGGGTGCCACCCACACCAAATGTCCACGTGTTTCCGACCAGGCCGGCCGAAGCCCTGCCTCGCATCCCCGCGTTCGCGCTCGAGGCGCTTCCGGACACGCGAACACTCCGAACACCGGCGAATTCGTGCGGACGTGTGATTACGTTCACGACGCCCCCCTGGGCATCCGATCCGTACAGAACCGACGCGGGGCCGCGAATGATCTCGATTCGTCTGATGGTCTCGGGATCGATGGTCGCGAGGTATTGGCCGGGTCCGTCACGATAGGTGCCGTTGTTGAGCGGAACTCCGTCGACCAACAGCAGCACTTGGTTTCCCACCAGGCCACGGAGCACTACCGCTCCCTGGCCGGCGGACGTCTGCTGCACGTAAACGCCCGGCACGTCACGGAGCAGATCGACCGCCAATGCTCCCCGGCCGCGGTCAGCCATGCTTGGCTCGATCAACGAAAGGGCGGCCGGATCCTCGACACGTGCGGTACCGGCAGCTCGGGTGGCGGTCACGACGATTTCTCGGAGCACCACCGAGTCGGCGACTGTCGTGTCCTGTCCGCTTTGGGCGCCGACGGCGGCCAGCAAACCGAGTGTAGTGAGTGATAACATTGGGCAGTAAGGTAAACACCCGTACTGCCGGATTGATCCCCCTCTCAAAGGGGTGGGAGTGGGGAGCGGCCGACGAGACGAGACGCCGTTGGGTCCTTCGAGCGCTTGGTTGAGTCCCTAGAGCCTCCCGACCAGCTCTACAATGGTCTCCACGCCACCAGTCGTCGCATACGCGACTCGTCCCGCCGAGTCGATGATGTATACGAGCCGGGGGTGGGTAATGTCTCCCGTCAAGAGGTCGCGCGAGCGCGCCACGTTCCAGGCATCGAGCGCGCCTTCAACGTCCGGAACGGCGCCGCCCAAAACGAAGGCGTCTCCGTCGAGCCCCCACTGCCGCGCGATCGCTGAGAGACGACGGGGGGTATCGCGCCAAGGATCGAGCGTCATGACGAGGGTCACGGGGTTCAGATCGGCGACGCGATAGCTCGCCTTCAGCACGTCGCTCACGACCATGGGACACACGGTCTCACAGTGGGCGAACCCGAAGGTCAGCAACACAGGTCTCCCGATGAACGCGTCGAGCGTGACCAACCGGCCATGCTGGTCGATCAGCTCCGTCCGCGGTGGATCTCGATCCAAC
>JBFIZG010000441.1:0-3207 GCA_041604955.1 Gemmatimonadales bacterium
GCCAGCCTCCAACCCCTAACTCCTAGCCCCTCTTCAAACCCTCCCCGCCAACGAGTCTTCCTCCACGTCCCGCACCATGAGACACCGATGACAATCGGGGCAAAACACCTCCCGAATCGTGTGCGAGTGGCGGATCGTCGCCGCGCCGATGACGAGGTCTCCGTTACACCTCGGGCAAATGAGCTGGCTATGTGGTTGGACCAGCATCTCGCGAATGCAGAATGCCTCGTCGGCTGTATAGGTAACCGGGGTCTCCATGATGCCTCCCGCAGGGCTCGGATGTCTACACACCTTCTATCTAGCCCGAAACGCTTGAACGGGACATGAAGAGAGTGTGAAGCGGCATCTCATTGCACGGGCGGTGAGACCGCAAACCAGCGTGGCGAGCCAGTCGCCAGCCTGAATCTCTGAAGAACGCTCACCCCGGTGATGACGTAATTACCAGGCGGCAATCGATGCACGCCCGACGGCGACCCGGTGCCGACAACCGGTCCGTTCGGCGACCCCTGCCGGATCTCATACCGGACACGGGGAGAACCCTGCACGATCACGATTTCACCCGAAAGCCCGGACATGGCTCCGTTCAACTCCTCCAACCCATCCTGCACGAGAGCCAACCGCCGATTCAGGTCCCGAATCGACGTCGAGAAACCGCTCGTCGCGCGGGAGAGGGAGTCGTTGAAGCCTGCGGCAATGGCCGCGACGCGTTCAATCGACCGACGGAGATTGTCGATGTCCGCCTGGTGCGTTCGTTCGAGGCCCACAACGCCGTCTCGCAACCCGGCAATCTCCCCGCCCATGCGGTTCCGCAAGTCGGCCAACTCCGTTGATACCGATTCAACACTCCGCTCGACACGGTCCAGGCTCCGAGACACCTCGCGCCCAACGGTGAGCGCGGTGTCGCTCCGCGCGCCAACTCTGCCAACCATCCCCACGACCGAGGTCTCATCGGTCATCCCCGCCAATGCACGCAGGCTTCCCTGTAACTCGTACTGCGAGTCGATGCTCCGCTTGATCGCCATTGCGACCGGAGACGAGTCCGGCTCTGCGTGGCGCAGCACGCCGAGCGCGCTTTCGGCGATGAGGTGGCGGTCGTTCACCATGGCGGGCGAGGCGAGCAACAGCGCGACACAGACCCCCACCACGAACAAGCTGCGAAGGGTGTCCTTGTAATCGACGCGGGCCTTGGCGTCGCCCTTGAGCCCGCGAAAGCGCTTTCGCGCGAACCACAATAGGTATGCGACGATCAGGCCCGCGCTCAGCGTCATCAGAATGAGCCTGAGATACGGACGGAATCCGCCGGCATCGATCGCACGGAGCACCAGGTCGTCGACCAACGACTTTACCTCGGCCGCTCGACCGGCTTCCAGCACGGGCTTCAAGATGGATGCGGCCAGTACGGTGCCGCCCGCCCCGCCTCGGCCCGTCAACCGGTTGACGAAATCCGTTTCACTCAGATCCGACTCGCCCAGCTCCGCACCGTTGGGCAGACGGTGGAGTGGAAACAGCGCCGCCCGCAAATGCTCGTCCAGCGTCGACACCTCGGTCGCCAACACGGCGTCAACGATTTCATGTTTTTCGATCAGCGTTACGCCGAGGACGATGGAGGTTGTCGCCGCGAGCGCATATTCCCAGAAGAACACCCGCAAGTGCTCGCCAGTCGGTAGGAATACGTGACGATACTTGACCTCCGGTCGAAGCCGCAGAGACCACACGACCGTCATGAGCAGCACGTAGAACATCGCCGCCGTCGCGACGCTCAAGACGGCAACGACTACGATGAAATTGATCAACTCGAGCGGCGTCGTCTGTTCGGCAAATAGGTGATGGAGTGTTTCCAGCATGACGGAGCCCTCCGGTGATCGGAACCGCAGATGTTACAGAACGGTCCGCAGCGGCGAAGTCGTGAATACCGAATCCTCATAACACTCTGGGGAAGGAGTCGCTAGACTTCGTGTCGTACTCTGAAGATTCTGCGGAGGATCCCGCGCCTATGAAGAGCGACTAACCCGTGCGCACGAAGAAGAAACGCTTCCACTGGTCGACGCTCATTGGGCTCGCCGTTTCGATTCCCCTGTTGTGGTGGGCGCTCCACGACGTCGACTTGGCGGCGCTGTTGGCCGAGTTCAAACGCGCTAGGCTGTTGCCACTGGTCTTGACCGCTGTCTTCGCGTTCGCAGCGTTCCCGTTACAGACCGTTCGCTGGCGGTATCTCTTGCGTCTGGACGGCGAAACGCTCCCATACAAACCGCTCTGGCACGCGACGGCGATAGGGCTCATGGGAAACAACGTGTTGCCCGCTCGTGCGGGTGAAGTAGCCCGTGCGTATGCCGCGCGGCGGCTCACGTCCGTGCGTTTCTCTACCGCGTTCACTACGATACTCGTCTCGCGCGTGTTGGACGGTATGACTCTGTTTGTTCTCCTGGCGGTGGCCGGAATCGTGGGTGGGTTCACGGCCAGCACAGAGATCGGCGGCATCGGACTGGGAAAGCTCATGCTCACCGCAGCCATCGTCTTTGCGGTCGTCATTGCGGCCGTATCGGTTGCCGGGCACTTCCCCAGCATCACGGCAGGAATCACTCGGAAGGTGCTCGGCGTGATATTGCCAACCCAGTGGGTCGAAAACGTGATTCGCGTGGCACACGGGATTCACGAGGGATTGGAAGTCATCCGGAGCTGGTCACGCCTGGGCCATGTCGCGTTCTGGTCCTTCGTGATCTGGGGCGTGAACGGTCTGTCGTTTTGGTTCTGCAGCCGGGCGTTCGATCTGGAGATCCCCCTCCACGGCGCCTACGTGGTACAGTCCCTGGTCAATTTCGGTCTCATCATTCCGTCCACGCCGGGGTTCGTCGGCGTTTTCGAGGCGGTGACGCGCGCGAGCCTCGAGCTGTTCGGCGTCGCCCCCGAGGCGGCTGTCTCGTACGCGCTAGCATACCACATACTCACCTACGTCCCGATCACGCTGGTCGGGTTCTGGTCCCTCCATCGCGCCCATCTCCATCTGGTGGAGATTCAGGAGCAGGTGGACGCGGAAGTGGAAGGCGGATTTACGGACGACGTCGAGGACGTCGTAGAGGCCGCGCCCTAAAACCGCCCTCGCAGTCGCGGAAAATGGAGCCCCAGTCGGCGTCTCACCGGGAGCGATGCCTCGGCAATCCACCCGACGAGCTTGAAAGGTGGCCTGAGCATCCGCGCGACGATCGGGTA
>JBFIZG010000442.1:0-3201 GCA_041604955.1 Gemmatimonadales bacterium
CCGGTACGACCATGACCATCTCATACTTCTTGGCATACGGGACGAGCGCGTCAGTGGTTGGGCCGGGAACCGATTCGGCCGCGTCGTACCAGCGGGCATCCTGGCTCGGACAAAAATACGGACCGTTGAAGATCTCCTGAAAACAGAGAATCTGGACGCCCTTCGCAGCCGCCTCCTCAATGAAGGGGAGGTGGCGCTCAAACGCGGCTGCCTGGATTTCCGCGACCGAGACCGACTCGTCGTTGATCGGGTTTGCACATTGAATCAAGCCACCTCTAACCGTCATTGGCACCGCGTTTCTCCTCGAGCCAAAGCGTTTACAGTTCGAAAGCCGACGCCCGGCGCCTCACCACCTCGAGATCACGACCTTCTTGTCAGTATAGAACTCGATTGCGTCAGGCCCGTGCGCCTTGAGGTCGCCAAAAAACGATCCCTTTGTTCCACCGAACGGGAAGAAGGCCATGGGCGCCGCGACACCGATGTTGACCCCGATCATGCTCACGCCGACACGATACCGGAACTCCCGTGCGGCCCGACCGCTCGTGGTGAAGATCGACGTGGCATTGGCAAAACTCGAGCGCTGGACCTTGTCGATTGCCTCATCGATGTCCGCCGCATGGGTCACAGAGGCCACCGGGCCAAAGATCTCTTCGCTCCCGATCTTCATGTCCGGTTCCACGCCATCGAACACGGTGGGCCCGAGAAAGTGACCCTGTGGGTACCGATCCACGTTCGCCGGGCGTCCGTCGAGCAGTAGCGCCGCCCCTTCGTGTTCGCCCGCATCCACATACGAGAGCACCCGTTCCTTATGGCGACTCGACACCACGGGCCCCATGTCGACGCCCTCGTCCATACCGTATCCCAACTTGAGACGTTTGGCGGAATCCAACAGCTGGTCGCGAAGCGGTTCGTACGCTTTACCGGTCCCCACGACCACACTGCCGGCCAGACACCGCTGACCCGAACACCCGAAGATCGACTCCGTAATATTGCCGACGGCACGCTCCATGTCCGCGTCCGGCATGACGATGATGTGGTTCTTTGCGCCACCCAGCGCCTGCACTCTTTTGCCTGTGTTAGCCGCCTCGCGATACACCAGCTTGGCAATTGGCGTCGAGCCAACAAACGAAATACCGGCGATGCCGGGGTGCGCGAGCAGCGCCTCGACCGCCTCCTTGCCGCCATGGACCACGTTCAAGACGCCCGGCGGAATTCCCGCTTGGTGCGCGAGCTCCACAACGCGACTCGGCGTAAACGGCACCTGCTCGCTCGGTTTGAGGATGAAGGTGTTTCCGGTCGCAATGGCATAGGGCCAGAACCAGAGCGGTACCATCGCCGGGAAGTTGAACGGCGTGACGGCGGCAAACACCCCAAGGGGTTGCCGGATGTATTCGCAATCAATGCCCGCGGCGACATCCTCCAGTGTTTTGCCCATCATGAGGGTCGGGATGCCACAGGCGTGCTCGACGTTTTCGATGCCGCGACGTACAGATCCCCGGGCCTCGTGAAGCGTCTTGCCGTTTTCACGCGTGACGATGGAGGCCAGCTCATCGAAATGTTCTTCGAGCAGACTCTTGAATCGGAATAGGTAACGCGCCCGCTCAACCGGCGGAACTTGCCGCCAGGTGACGAACGCATCGCTCGCGGCTGCAACGGCATCTGCGACCTGGGACCCAGTGGACATCGGCACGCGACCGAGCAGCTCCCCGGTCGCCGGGTTGGTGATTTCGAGCGAATCGGTATTGACCGTCTGGAACTCGCCGCCCACGTAATTCCGCAGTTCCTTCGCCGCTAGCGTCTCCATGTACGACTCCGTCCAAGCTAGTGGATGAACCAGTTAACGTAACGCATTCAGGCGGTAGGACGGTAGGGCAGACGGGTGATGGCAGGAGTTCTTGCTGCGCCGCCGCACCGCGTGACACAACGTCACGCAGCTGCGCCATCTCACCTATCTTGTTCCGAAGAGAGACGTCGCCCGGTGTCGAGCGTCCGGCGCCACCCCCCCACACGGCCGCATGCCCCGGGACGCTGGGTGACCGCGGCTCCCAGACCGCACCAGGACGCTTGCACATCCACGGCGATCGGGTATGCTTTACGACGTTTCCGAAAGCTTCGATTCACACGTTCCCAGGAGATCAGACATGAGAGCGTTGCGTTTGAGTTCCTGTCCCTCCTCCTTCCTGGCATTGGCACTCACCGTGTTGTTGAGCGGCACGGCGTTCGCGCAGGGTGTGACGACTGCCGGGATCGATGGCGTGGTTACCAACAGAGCCGGGGTCCCGCTGGTTGGCGCGAGGATCGTGGCTGTCCACCAGCCCACCGGCACCCGGTACGAGGCCACCACGCGCGTGGGCGGCATCTTCTCGCTCCTCAACGCGCGTGTCGGCGGACCGTACACGGTTACCGCCAACATGCTTGGGCACCGGGCGGAGGACCAACAAGATGTCTACCTGAGCCTGGGTCAGAATACTCGCGTCGATTTCGCGTTGGAAGAGACCGCGATCGCGTTGGACGCAATCTCCGTGTCGGCGGAACGGGACCCGGTCCTGAACGCCGACCGGACCGGCGCCCAAACGATCGTCTCACCGGAGGACGTTCAAAACCTGCCGTCCATCAAGCGGACGACACGTGACCTCGCCCGCACCGACCCCCGCAGTGACGGCAACTTCAGCTTTGGCGGACGGAACTGGTTCTACAACTCGATCAGCGTAGACGGCACATATTTCAACAACACCTTCGGGCTGGATGACCCGGCGCCGGGCGGCCAGACCAACGCGGAGCCGATTCCCTACGAGGCCGTGGACCAAGTTCATATCGCCATCGCCCCGTTCGACGTCCGCCAAGGCGGGTTCACGGGCGGAAGTATCAATACGGTCACCAAAAGCGGCACCAACCGGTGGACGGGCTCCCTTTTCGCCTTTTACCGCAACCAGAGCCTACAGGGAAACAAGGTGAGCGGCAGCGACGTCGCGCAGGAAGATCTCAAGTACATCCAGTCGGGATTCAGCCTCGGCGGACCCCTCATTCAGGATAAGCTGTTCATCTTCTTGAGCGGTGAGATCGAGCGGAAAGACGACCCAGGCACGAACTTCCTGGCGAGCACTGGCGGCGCCTCCGGCGTAGGCGTGTCGCGGGTCGAGGCCTCGGTCATGGATGCGATCTCCGACCGCATGATGCAGGAATACGGCTACGATACCGGAC
>JBFIZG010000443.1:0-3182 GCA_041604955.1 Gemmatimonadales bacterium
GATCGAATCCGCCGAGCCATCGATCGGCTCGAGAGCTGCTAACAATTCGCCGGTCCTGGCATTCGTGATCTCGATATCGAAGCGTACACGATCACCCGCACGCGCATAGCTGCCGCTCACTATGTGGTCGGCATCGGTGCGGTTCACAAGCTCCGCGCCCGACACCTCCGCGGATGCGTCGAGCGCGCGAAGTGCCTGCCGAACCAGGCTTGATGGAACCACGTCGACTTCAGTTCGTGCCACAGCCCGGGTCGACCACTCGGCTGCCATCTCGCCCCAGCGATCGGCTTCCGGATCACCGGTTCGGTTGGTAAACGGCACGATCGCGACACGGGCGTCAGACCCGGCCACGGACGCACTGTCCTCTCCGCCACCCCATATGGCGAACGCGGACCCCAATGCCACCGCGCCGATCACGCCGATCGCCAGAGGCCATCGGGCTCGGGACCGGACGCCTCGTGCCGGCGTCATCTGCGTTGGCGTTACGCCCCCCGACGTGCCGAAGGTTTCGAGGTACGGGAGCATTGCCTCAGCCGTTTGAAATCGGTCGGCTGGTTTCTTTTCCAAACATCGAAGCACCAAACGCTCGAGGTCTGGCGGCACGGTTTCACGGTGCTTTGTTACGGGAACGGGTACCTCGGTCATGTGGGCCGCGAGCACAGCCTGTGCGGAGGCACCGGTGAACGGCGGCATACCGGCGAGGAGTTCGTATGCCATTGCGCCCACGGCATAGATATCGGCCCGGTGATCGATGGTAGGAGACGCCGCGGCTTGCTCGGGCGCCATGTAGGCCGGCGTCCCAACTGCCACCCCCGGCGTGGTCATTTGCTCTCCGCCAGCCGACGCGCTGATCGCCTTCGCCACACCAAAATCCGTCACGAGCGCATGCCGACCGGAGAGCATCACGTTGTCGGGCTTGATGTCGCGGTGCACCACACCTTGACCGTGCGCGTGCGCCAACGCATCAACCACTTCTCTGATGATCTGTGCGGCTTCCGGCACCGGAAGTTCGACTTCGCGTTTCAGCCGATCGCGGAGCGATTCGCCCTCGATGTAGGGCATGACGTAGAACAGAAAGCCGTCGGCTTCGCCGGAGTCGTACAGTGGCAAGATATGTGGGTGCGTGAGGTTTGCCGCAATACGAACTTCTTCGAGAAAACGCTCAGGGCCGAGCGTTGCGGCGAGTTCGGGTCGCAACACCTTGACCGCGACCTTCCGCTCGTGCCTAAGATCTTGCGCAAGGTAGACTGTCGCCATGCCGCCTGCGCCGAGTTCCCGCTCGATCGTGTAGCGGTCGGCAAGTGCGGAGCGTAAACGGTCGATACCGTCAGTCATCGCAGTGCGTTCCGGCGTTGAAACGCCGGCGCGGCAGTGCTACGCGTTGACGCGTCGTAACGGACGCAGTGCGTCTCTCCTTCAGGATGAATCGCGGGGCGCCGAGCGGGCGTTTGAGCATCCGACAGCGCGCGGACATCACGCTCGATGGGCAAGCGGCGCTCTCGTTCATGGCAGCTAAGATACGGGTCAGGGACGGCGGTTGCGAGCTTCGGCACCGTTCACTGTTCCCGGCAGCCTCCGACCTGCAACCTGCGGCTACGAACGCACGTGCACGCAACGCGTTTGGTGGCCGGGAGGATCGCGGCGGGTATTGAACCCGCCGAGGTCGCTGCTGGGGGAGATGACCAGTTCCGTACAGAAAGGTGTTATTAGGCGCCAACTGGAGCGCAGACTCTCTGTGCCTTATGGCTGTCTCGTAGTCCTGGTCGCGAAAGGACGTCATGCACCGGCGGTCGGGCCTTTGGGCGCGGAGGACGCCGCACTGGCAGTTGGTTAACAGGCACACGGGCTTACCCGTCTAACACTCGGGACTTGGTTCCTGACCCCGATGGGTTCATACGAACTCGAGGATCTTTTGAGGCAGAGGGTCGGTACCATGCAAAGAAGGAGGTGTGGGATGAGTGCGCGTTTCGCAGTTGTGGTGGTTGCTGGCATGGCCGCAGCGGGGTGTGCCACCACGCGGGTGCACACCGACTACGACCCGCAAGCGTCTTTTAGCAACCTACGGACGTATGCGTGGATGGACTCGGCGGCCGTACGCGATCGGCTTGCCGAGGCCAACCCGTTTCTCGAGCGGCGCATCAAGCGCGCGGTTGACCGAGCGCTGGTTGAGCAGGGCTTTCGCCGGGCATCGGGAGACCGGGCGGATTTCCTGGTGACCGCCTTGGTGGTGGAGGAGGATCGCCGGCGCGTGGCGCGGCGGCCTCCGGTGACGGTTCATCTGGGTATCGGATACGGGTACCCGTACGGCTTTGCGTATCCGTGGTATCGACGGGGGTATCCCTACTGGCGGAGTCCGTGGGGGTATGCCAGCGCCTATCGCCTAGGCTTCGGGTACATGTTGCTACCGGTGTACGAGCGGCCGAGCGGACGGCTACCGGGCACCCTGGTCGTGGACGTCTTCGACGGCCGGAGTCGGGAGCTGATTTGGCGGGGAACCTCCGAAGGAGCATTGATGGGGGTGTCCAGGACCGGCGAGTCACAGGAGTATCTCGACGAGACGGTGGGGAAGATCTTGGAGAAGTTCCCGCCGGCCGCACGTTAGTGTCGTCAGCAGCGACGTGGAGTTCTGAGGTGCTCACCGAGTGGTCGGTACTCGTCCGTTCCGCTCCCCGTCGTCCTCACCCTGGCATTGCACGGCTCGGTTACCGGTCTGGCCTGCGGCGCGGCTTCGTCACGCCTCTTTGGAGAACTGGTTCATTCAGCAGCCGTGACACTCTCGCATCCAAGGTGTGCAACGTCTCGCCCCAAGCCCGCCAGTTACCTCCGCCTTGTCCAGCGTCCCTCGACGGCTCTGATTAAGAGTCAGTGGTCGCAGTTCCGAATTGTGGGTGGTGTTGTTAGAACCGGGGCCCTCTCAGATGCTCGAAACCTGCCGCTAAGCTAGCAAACGGATCCCCAGGATTATCGTGCTCCACGAAGAAGTGCCGTATCCCAGCTTCGTCTCGATGCATGAAGATGTTGGGGAAATCGATGACGCCGGTACCCACGGGTGTCATGTCGCCGCCTGCATTCATATCCTTGACATGCACGAGCGGGAACCGGCCCGGATGCTCGCCGAAGTACGCGATCGGGTCGTGACCGCCCTTGGTGATCCAAAACAAGTCCAACTCGAACTCGACCAA
>JBFIZG010000444.1:0-3160 GCA_041604955.1 Gemmatimonadales bacterium
CAAACAGTGCGCGACCGGCTGGCCTAGCATGCCGGTTGCTCCTAAAACCAGGACTTGTCTAGACATCATCATCCAACTCTCCTCTTCCCACGGACGTTGGCAACTATCTGTGACGCTATCTGGCGCGGTTGAAAGAACGATGAAGCGTTTCTGGAGGATCGAAGTCGCTCGCGTCGGGCGGAAAGGGTGTAACGAGATCAACCGTACATTGTCGCTCTCCACTCACACTCACCCTCCCCTTGACCTGGAGGGTACCCATTACGATCTACACACGTAGATGGTTCGCTCCAGTAAGCCTCCTCAGTCGTGGGCGGTACGAAATCGGAATGTGGAACAACCTCGAACTCTTGAAACACTCTTTTGCGGCAGCGCTGGTGGGACTGGGCCTCGGAACCGCAGCGGTGGGCTGCGGAGCCGGTACCCGTTCGCCCGCCGATACCGTCACCTTCAACCGCGATATCGCGCCGATCGTGTTCGAACACTGCGCCGCGTGTCATCGGCCGGGGGAATCGACCCCGTTCGGCCTGCTCACCTACGACGAGGTCCGGAGCATGGCACCGGCAGTCGTCGCCGCCACCGAAGCACGTCGCATGCCGCCTTGGCTTCCGGAGGCCGGCCGCGGGGAGTTTGCAGACGACCGGCGGCTGAGTGACGAAGAGATGCTGCAGATCCGCCGATGGGTGGAGCAGGGCGCCATCCAGGGTGACTCGGCCGACTTACCGTCAGCCCCGATCCCGAGGGAAGGCTGGTGGCTTGGCGAGCCCGACCTGGTGGTCGAGATGCCGGCGCCGTACATGCTCGAGGCCGGCGGCGGCGACGTGTTTCGGAACTTCGTCATCCCAGTCTCGATAAGCGGAAGCCGCTATGTCCGCGCGGTCGAATTGCAGCCGACCAATCCAAAAGTGGTGCACCACGCCGTGATGATGACGGACCGTACATCGGCGTCCAGACGGTTGGAACGGCAGGATACCGGTCCGGGATTCGACGGCATGTTCGCGGCGAGCGAGGCGCAGAGTCCCGACGGATTCATTCTCGGGTGGACTCCCGGCAAGATTCCGCACGAGGGGTTCGATGGGCTCGCGTGGCGGCTCGTACCGGGCACCGACCTGGTCGTCCAAATGCATCTTCGGCCCATCGGAACGCGTGAAGCAGTCGGTGCCCGTGTGGGATTCTATTTCGCGGACGCGGAGCCGGATCGGTATCCGTACTTGCTCACGCTTGGATCCCAGACGATCGACATCCCCCCTGGCGTCGCCGAGTACACGGTCAGAGACGAGTATGTCCTGCCCGTGGACGTCGAGGTGTTGAGTGTGTATCCACACGCCCACTACATCGGAAAGGAGATGCAAGCGTTCGCCCGACTCCCCGATGGATCGGTCGAATGGCTACTCCACATTACCGACTGGGACTTCAACTGGCAGGACGAATATCGTTACGCGGCGCCGGTGTTGCTGCCAAAGGGAACCGCAGTCGTGATGGAGTTCACCTACGACAACTCGGCGGCCAATCCGCGGAACCCCAACACGCCGCCCAGACGGGTTGTGTACGGTCCCGAGTCGACCGACGAAATGGGCAACCTCTTTCTCCAGGTGCTGCCCCAAACTTCCGACGACTTTGCGACCCTGAACCGGAGTTTTGCGCTCAAGTACCTCGACGGGCAGATCGAAGGCTTCGAACATCTCCTGAGGCTCGAGCCCAACGATCCACTCTGG
The DNA here is from genome assembly GCA_041604955.1 of Gemmatimonadales bacterium. Lineage (GTDB taxonomy): Bacteria > Gemmatimonadota > Gemmatimonadetes > Gemmatimonadales > GWC2-71-9 > JBFHWR01. Next base: position 1,713 of record JBFIZG010000444.1, read on the forward strand.
CGAAACGGTTTGGGGAATGCCCTCCGGCTCCGCGGGGACCTCGACCGGGCAATCGCCGAGTATCGCGCGGCGCTTGCCGCAAAGCCGGACTATGCGCAGGCTCGATACAATTTGGGTGCGGCGCTGCAGGCTCGTGGGGACGCCGCGCAAGCCATCGAGCAATACCGACAGGCGCTGGCATTGGATCCCGACGACCCGAGTACGCACTACAATCTCGCCAACACGCTCCAGTCGCTCGGCAGGTTGGATGAATCTGCCGCGGAATATCGAAGGGTGATCGCCATCGAGCCTGGACACGCCAACGCGCACAACAACCTCGGGAACACCTACCGGGTGTTGGGGCGGCTCCAAGATGCGATGACGCACTACCAACTCGCCCTCGACGTCGCGCCAAACCACGCCGATGCGAACAACAACCTGGGAAATCTGCTCGCCTCGCAAGGCCACCTCGACTCCGCTGTTGGCCACTTTGAGCGAGCGATCGCGACGAACCCCAACTTCGCTCAGGCGCACTACAACCTCGGCAGCACGCTGAATCTCATGAACCGAATACCCGAGGGGGTAGAGGCGTTTCGAAGAGCGGTGCGGCTCGAGCCGAACTGGCCGGTTCCCTTGTTTGGCCTCGCGTGGATTCTGGCGACGCATCCAGATCGGTCGCTCCGCAATCCTCGAGAGGCGGTGGTGTTCGCGGAGCGCGCGGCGCGGCTGACCGAGAACCGGCACCCCGCCGTGCTCGACGCGCTGGCGGCCGCCTACGCCGCGAACGACGAGTTCGAGCGAGCCAGCGACGTCGCGGCTCGAGCCGTCCAGTTGGCGAACGCGGCGGAACAGGACGATTTGGCACGCGCCATCAATGAGCGACTGGCCCTCTATCGACAGGGGCGTCCCTATCGGTTCCGCACCACGGATCGGGCAGGTGTGCCCGAGTAACACACCGTGCCCGAACTCCCCGACGTTACGGTATATGTGGAGCGTCTGCAGGACCTGGTTGTCGGAACGACGCTCGAGCGGGTACGCCTCGCCAGTCCGTTTGTGTTGCGCTCGGTCGATCCGCCCATATCGGCCGCCGAAGAACGTCAGGTGATGGACGTGATGCGCATGGGGAAGCGCATCGTTCTCTGCTTGGAAGCCGAACTGTTTCTGGTCATTCACTTGATGATTGCCGGGCGACTGAGGTGGAGGGGAGCCGGCAAGGCGGTGCCCAAGAAACTCGGATTGGCCGCATTCGACTTCGAGAACGGAACGTTGCTCCTTACGGAGGCGGGCAGCAAAAAGCGGGCGTCACTGCACGTTGCAGCAGGGCGGGACGCGCTCGCCCAACACGATCGGGGCGGCTTGGAGGTACTCGACGCCAGCTTGGAGCAGTTCCAGGAAGCCCTGCGTCGCGAAAACCATACACTGAAACGCGCGCTCACCGATCCCCGACTGTTCAGTGGCATCGGAAACGC
>JBFIZG010000445.1:0-3155 GCA_041604955.1 Gemmatimonadales bacterium
GATCGTGACCCTCTGCTACATCGGTCTGAACGCCGTGTATCTGTACGTCCTCCCCTTCGAGACAGTGGCCACCTCGACGCGCGTGGCCGCCGATGCCGCCGACGCGGTGATGGGAACAGGTGGCGGCGCATTCATGTCGGCGCTCGTGATCTTTTCGACATTCGGTGCGTTGAGCGGCATCGTGCTCTCCGGCCCACGGGTGTACTTCTCGATGGCGCGGGACGGACTGCTGTTCCGACGACTCGGCGAAGTACACCCCCGGTTTCGGACGCCCCACCGTGCCATCATCCTCCAGGCAGTCGTGTCGTCGATCCTCGTCGCCACCGGGACGTACCGGGCCTTGTTCACCCGTGTCATCTACACGGAGTGGATCTTTTTTTCCCTGCTGGCTGTGGGATTGTTCACGCTGCGTCGCCGCCCCGAGTATGCTCCGCGCTACCGGGTGTGGGGATTTCCATTCGTCCCCGTTGTGTTCGTGCTCGCATCCGGCGCCATCGTGCTGAACCAGATCATATCGGATCCCGGCGAGAGTGCCGTGGGGTTGTTGCTCGTGGCCGTTGGGCTCCCGGTGTATTATCTCTGGGCCGGCAAACGACGTCCAACCTCCGGAGCGCAACGTGCGAACGATTGATTTTCACAATCACTACTACCCTCCCGCGTATCTCGACGCCCTCCGTTCCGACGGCGGGATCACCAAGGTATCGACGGATGCCCAAGGGAACCCGGTGTTGGCGACTCCGGGTGACGTCAATATCGTGGTCCCGGGACACCGAGACATCGACTTCCGGCAGGACGTGCTCGATCGAGCAGGCGTCGACACACAAGTGCTGTCGTTCACGGCCCCGGGAACCGACATTCACCCGCCCGATCGCGCCGTGCGCTATGCGCAGATGGTGAACGACGCCTTCGCCACGATCTTGCGAGAGCGGCCGGATCGCTTCACGGCGTTGGCGACGCTCCCCATGAGAGATCCGGCGGCGGCAGTATCTGAAGTCGAGCGAGCCATAAAGACGTTGGGGCTCAAGGGCATCATGCTGTTCAGCAATGTGAACGGCGTCGCGCTGGCGGACGAGCGGTTTTGGCCCGTCTACGAAAAGGCCAACGACATTTCGGCCGTCGTGTATATCCACCCGACATACCCAGTGGGCGTCGAAGCAATGACGAAGTACTGGTTGATGCCACTCGTGGGGTTCACATTCGACACGACATTGGCCGCGGCCAGTCTCGTGTTCAGCGGCGTCGTAGAACGCTATCCCAACATCACCTGGGTACTGGCGCATTTGGGAGGCGCCATTCCGTACTTGGCCGAACGGTTGGATCGCGGGTTCCACGCATTCAAGGAGTGCCGCAAGAACATTCCGAAGCCGCCCACGGAATACCTACGCGAGTTCTACTACGACACCGTCAACTTCGACACGCGTGCGCTGCGGTTGGCCATCGACTTCGCCGGCACCGATCGTCTGCTTGCCGGAAGCGACTATCCCCACCAGATCGGGAGCATCCGCTCGATGCTCGAAAGCCTGGATACACTGGCTATCACCGCCGAGGAGAGGACGCAAATTCTTGGTGGGAACGCGACACGGCTCCTCAAACTCTAGCGCTGGTCCATTTCCTTCTCTTGGGCCTTACTTCTGCATCAAGCGCTTCAGTAGCTGAATCTGCCCGGCGTGATACAAATCGTGCGCGGCAATCCCGTGAATGTGCTCGGCGTAGGTCCACTTCGACTCGGGTGCGCGGTCGTGCAGCTTCTTCGCGGGGAACCTGTGAATCGTATCCTGGAGCCAATCGTGCTCGTCTTGTAACATGCGCCGGTCGAGTGACAGCGCCTTGGCTGTTCCCTCCTTAGGTGGAGCGGGCCAATTACTCGGCTTTCGGGGAAAGCTCAACTCCTTGTCGCCGGTCAGCCGACGCCGCACGATGTACTTCCAGTAGGCCGTATGAAGGATCAGCTCCCAGATGTTGTGACGCTTTGGGTTGGGTCTCCAGAGCGCCACCTCCGGGGTGAGCCCACGAAGCGCGCCGCTCAGCGTGGTTCCATGCCAGGATCTCTTGCTGAATGCCTGGTCGGTGATCTGGAGCAACAGTTCGATGCTTGGGTGCATGGGTAGGTTTAGGTGTTAGGTGTTAGGTGCTAGGTGTTTTCTCAAGACGCAAGACGCAGGACGCAAAATGTTCGATGTTGGATGTTGGATGTTGGATGTTGAATCTTCGATGTTCTCAGCACTTCACTCCAGGCGGGCGACGAGAACCGTGACGTTATCCGAGCCGCCGTTCTCCAGCGCGGCGTCGACGAGCTGCCGACACGACTGCTCTGCAGAACCGGCAACCTGCAGGATATGACCGATCGCATCATCTGTCACGTGCTTGGTCAGTCCATCGGTACACAACAACAGAGTGTCTCCCGGCTCCAGATCGATGAGCCCGATACTCGGCGTGATCTCCGCCCCGATCGCGCTCGTCAGGATGTGATCCAGTCCCCGCTTCTCGACCTCCTCCTCTGACAGCAACCCTTGATCGAGCGCGACCTCGCCCAACGTCTGGTCGCGCGTGATCTGCTTCAGGCTGCCGTCCCGCTGGTAGTAACACCGGCTGTCGCCGATGTGGATGATGTACGCCCGGGGCCATATCAACGAGACCATCGTGAGCGTGGTTGCGGGTGACGGCTGAGAGCCGGGAGCCGCAACGAGGCCTTCGTGGCAATGTCGCACAGCTTGTTCGAGCTGATCGAGGTATTCGCGTTCCTGCGCAACATCAGCGTTGTAGTAACAGCCGGCAGCTTGCGTGATGAAGTGGGTCACCGTCGAGATGGCGGTACTGCTTGCCTCCTCTCCTCCGGGAATCCCGCCTACGCCGTCCGCAATGAGAAAGAGATTGGCTTCAGAGCACCGGAGATCGTCGAACACGGTGAGGTCGTCGAGGCTCGTGAACTTGAGATCCATCGTTTTCCGGAGCGAAGCGATCAAGAACTGATCTTGATTGCGTTTCCGGACTTTCCCGACGTGGGTCACTCCAAACGCATCCACCTGGACCGCGGTGACCGGTGTGGTCATACGAGCGTACCTCTCAGTTGTTTTGTCGGGGCGCCAGGTCACGACGCTTCTAGGTTGGTCGAAGAGCGGGCGCGACGTCCGGCCTAAGTTTAGGCACCTCCGCCC
>JBFIZG010000446.1:0-3149 GCA_041604955.1 Gemmatimonadales bacterium
ATCGTCGCGAGCGAAGAGCTCGAATGAATCGTCGGTGAACTGCCGCGCCTCAGCGTGGGCCGGTATACTTTTACCGCTTTTGGCGGGTCGATTGAATGGAGACGCGACTTACCAGGCGACGGGTCAAGGAATTGGTCTCGCTGTCTCGAAGCAGACGGCGCGAGGAGACGGGGCAGACCTTCGTGGAAGGTGTCCGCGCCGTTGGGGCGGCAGCCGCCGCCGGCGCCGTAATCCGCGAATTCGTCGTTGCGCACTCGCGCAAAAACGACCAAGAGGTTCTTCGTCTTCAAGAGATGATCGACGTCGCCCCAGCGTATGGCTCTGCGGATGACGTCGCACGAATCTCAGACGTCAAGACGTCCCAGGGTGTTCTTGCAGTCGTGGACACGCGGTGGGCCAAGTTGGCGGACTTGGTTCGCATGCCTAAGGTGCTCGTTCTGGACGGAGTGCAGGATCCGGGGAACGCAGGCACGATCGTTCGGACGGCGGCGTGGTACGGCATCGAGGCGGTGCTGGTGGGGCCTGGCACGGCTGACTTGTTCAGTCCGAAGGTGTTGCGAGCTTCGATGGGCGGTATATGGGATGTCGCTGTTGCACGCACGGACGATTTGGTCCGCTCGCTGGCGGCACTCAAGGAAGCGGGCCACGCGATTGTTGCTGCGGATGCGGAAGGTGTGGAGGTCGGCTCGTGGACCCCATCGGGCGCGGTATGTCTTGTATTGGGCAGTGAGGGTGCGGGTGTCACGGCGGGCGTGCGTACGCTCGCCGACGATGCGGTTGGGATTGGGGGTTCGGAGCGTCGGCGCGGAACGGAGTCGCTGAACGTGGCGGTGGCCGCGGCGGTGATCATGGATCACTGGGTGCGTTCGCCAAAAACGGTCGTCTGACCGACTGGGAGGGCGTTTTGTCCCTTACAAGTACTATATTTCTCATTCCCCCCTTTTTGCCGCACTTCGCACTCCCGGATGGAAGTCCCGTCACTTCAGGGTCTCTCGATCGAGCACGGTCTTCTCACTATGGAGAAACGTGCGCGGCTGGGCGAGACGGAGCGTTCGCTGCGCATCGGAATCCCCAGGGAGGTTTCTAACGAAGAGCGCCGTGTTGCTCTGGCCCCAGGTGGCGTGGGAGCGCTCGTCGCGAACGGTCACGAGGTATACGTCGAGACAGAGGCGGGCGAGCAGGCACACTTCTCCGATGAGGAGTACGCCGAGGCGGGTGGTAACCTCGTACACTCGCCCGCCGAGCTCTACTCGAAAGTCGAGCTGGTCGTCAAAGTCGGTCCCCCCGACGAGGATGAGCTCGGCCTGTTGCAGGAAAAGCAAATCCTCGTTTCGGCGCTTCACCTCGGCGGAACGACGCCTGACTTTCTGCGGCGGTTGATGAATCTCGGCATCACCGGAATCGGATTCGAGTTCATCAGGGACTCGGACGGCACGCTTCCCATCGTTCGAATGATGCACGAGATCATGGGATCGATGTCGGTTCAAATCGCGGGCCGGTACCTGGAAAGCGGGGAAGGTGGCAAGGGGGTGATGCTCGGTGGCATATCCGGTGTCCCGCCTTCGACCGTTCTGATACTGGGTGCGGGTGTCGTTGGCGAATGGGCAGCGCGGACGGCGTTAGGTTTCGGAGCTCATGTAATCGTACTCGACTCGGACCTGGGTGCGCTTCGAGCACTTGAGCACTACCTCGACCGACGGATAACTACCGCGATGGCCACCGAGCAGTACATTCGCGGCGCAGGCAGAAGCGCCGATGTGATCATCGGCGCCATGATGGCAGCGGGGCAGCGTTCACCCGTTCTCGTAAGTGAGGACATGGTCCAATCAATGCGTCCCGGTTCGGTTATTGTAGATGCCGTGATCGACCAGGGCGGCTGCATCGAGACGAGCCGACCCACCGCGCATTCGCAGCCCACGTTCAGGAAGCACGAGGTGATCCACTACTGCGTCCCCAACATGCCGTCCAACGCGGCGAGAACGGCTACCTATGCGCTCACAAATGTGTTGGTACCGTACCTCATCAACATTGGTGATGTCGGGTCGATCAACGAAGCCCTGTGGCGCGACGTCGGACTTCGAAACGGCACGTACGTGTATCGTCGTCACCTCACGAAGAAAAGCCTTGCGACGATGTTCGGCATGCCCCATCGGGATATCGAGCTGCTGATTGCGTCCGGTATATGAACGGTTTCCCGAGGTCGGGACAGACGTATGCGAATCGCCGTACATCAGAAAACTCAGTAACGGATAGATGAGCGTTCCGATGGCGGTGGATATCGTACGGGCTCCGCGCGGCACTGAGATCACCTGTCGAGGGTGGGAGCAGGAAGCCGCCATGCGGATGTTGATGAACAATCTGGACCCGGAGGTTGCCGAAGACCCTGCCAACTTGATCGTTTACGGCGGCGGAGGAAAGGCAGCTCGAGACTGGGACTGTTTTCATCGCATAGTCGCGACACTGAAGCGGCTTCGCCACGACGAGACGCTCCTCGTACAGTCGGGCAAACCGGTCGGTGTCTTCAGGACACACGACGAGGCGCCGCGTGTTCTGATCGCCAACGCTCATCTGGTTCCGCGGTGGGCGACGTGGGAGGAATTTCGTCGGCTTGAAGCGCTTGGGCTTACGATGTACGGCCAGATGACAGCCGGGTCGTGGATATACATCGGAACGCAAGGCATACTGCAAGGCACGTACGAGACCTTTGCCGAATGTGCGCGCCAGCACTTTGGTGGCTCACTGGAAGGACGACTGGTTGTGACGGCAGGACTGGGTGGCATGGGTGGGGCACAGCCACTTGCCGTGACCATGAATGGCGGGTGTGTCCTTGCCGTCGAGGTGGATCCGGATCGCATCCGCCGTCGCGTCGACACGGGCTACTGTGACCGGATGTCCACAAAGCTCGACGAAGCGTTGGCCGATCTGGAGGAGGCGCGTGCGGCGCGCGAGTCGCTATCGATCGGACTTCTGGGCAACATCGCCGACGTGATGCCCGAACTAGAGAGGCGTGATATCGCTCCGGACGTCGTCACGGACCAGACGTCCGCCCATGATCTGCGCGTCGGCTACATACCATCGGGCCACTCGGTCGCGGACGCGGCCGTCTTCAGAGATCGCGACCCCGCCGGCTACGAGTCCGCCGTTCTCGA
>JBFIZG010000447.1:0-3132 GCA_041604955.1 Gemmatimonadales bacterium
TCCCGCGTCCTTACCATTCGAATCCGATGATAGTATGGCTGGTCGTCCTGATCGTTCTCGGCGTGGCGGTTGCCTGGATGTTCAACCGGGTGATCGCGCTTCGCCATCGCGCAGGAGCGGCGTGGAGCGACGTCGACGTGCAACTGAAACGCAGGTGGGATCTCGTGCCGGCACTGGTCTCGGCCGTCAAGGGCTACACGGCGCACGAAGCGGGTACGCTGGAACGCGTCGTTCACGCACGGCAGCGGGCGATGGCGACAGCGGATGGGGGCTCGGTAGAAGCGCGCGGTCGGGACGAACTCTCGCTCGAGGCTGCGGCCAGTACCCTAGTGGCACTTGTCGAAGATTATCCCGACCTCAAGGCCAACGAACACATCCTCGAGCTGCAACGATCGCTCGTCGAAATCGAGGACACGCTCCAATTCGCTCGACGGTACTACAACGCGGTCGTGCGTGACTACAACGTGATGATCGCGAGCTTCCCGACACTGCTGATCGCCCGCCCGTTTCGCTGGGGCCCGCTCGAGTTCTTTCAGATTGAAGACGATGAGCGTGCGGCGCCAAAGGTCGAGTTGTAGCGAGTGAGCCGCGCCACGCGCTGGATCCCGGTAACGCTTCTCGTACTCGCGGGGAGCTTTGGACGCGTCGAACCGGCATCGGCCCAGAGCGATTGGTACATCGACAACTTCGATGTCCGGGTCGAAATGGCGGCGGACGGTGGCGTCACGGTGACCGAAGCGATCACGGCTGTTTTCTCGGTGCCGAAGCACGGGATCTACCGAACGATACCGATTCACTACAACGTGGCGTTCCACCAGTACTCGCTTCGCTTCAGGCTCACGAGCGTAACGGATGAAACGGGAGCGACGCGCCCCGCCAAAGTCAGTCGGGATGGATTCAGTCAGCGGATTCAGATCGGCAGTCCGGACTTCAAGGTGGAGGGGGAACAGGTCTATCGAATCAGCTATCGCGTGTATCGCGCCATCCTCCACGAACAGGACCGGACGGTGCTCCGGTGGAACGCGACCGGCAATGAATGGGGCGTGCCGATCAACCGCTCGACGGTCACGGTCGTTTTGCCGACGCCGGTCGGCGACGATCTGGTGAGCTACGACGCGTGGACCGGTGCCTACGGGGCGACCAACAAGGCCTATACGAGCCGGCGGCCAGACGATCGCACGATCGAGTTCGAGACAGCGACACTCAGGCCGCGCGAGGGCATCACCGTTGAAGTCTCGTTACCAGCTTCGGTCGTACAACCGGTCGGTGTCTTCCGTCGACTTGGCTGGATCTTGTTTGACAATCTCGCGTACGGCGTCTTTCTCGTGGTCCTGGGTGGTTGTTGGACGTATTGGCTGAAACGCGGACGCGATGCGCCGGGGCGGGGGAGCATTGTCGTGCTGTACGAACCGCCCGACGATCTGGGGCCCGCCGAAGTCGGCACCCTCGCAGACGAGACGGTGCACATGCAAGACATCTCCGCCGCCATCATCGACCTGGCTGTGCGAGGGTACATCGAGATCGAAGAGATCTCGACGAAAAAGCTCTTGGTATTCACGGACACCGACTACGTCTTCAAGAAAAAGAAACCGGCTGCCGATCTCAGAGAATACGAGCGGCTGTTGTTCGAGGGCATCTTTGACGGTGCCGAGAGCCAGAAGCTATCGGATCTCAAATTCGCGTTTCATGAGACAGTGGGTGGCGTGAAGAAGGAGATCTACAAGAGTCTGACCAAGCGCGGGTATTTCGCCGGGAACCCCAACCGTTTGCGACAAGCGTTCCCTGCTGTGGGGATGCTTGTGACGGCGGGGTTGTTTGTGGCCGTGGCGTTTTTCCAGGTGCGCACGATCGGAACGGTCTATATCGTGCCGATTGTCATTGCCGGCCTCCTGTCGCTTGCAACGGTCGTAGTGTTCAGTCGTATCATCCCGCGCAAGACCCGGAAGGGACGGCTCGCATGGGAGGGGATCAAGGGACTGGAAGAATACATTCAACGCGCGGAAGCCCGTGAACTGGAGGCCCAAGAACAGCGAGGCGTGTTCGAGCGGCTGTTACCGTACGCGATTGCGTTGGGGCTCGCGGATCGCTGGGCCACGGCGTTCGAGGGGATCTATCGTGAGCCACCCACTTGGTACCGCGGCCGCTACAACGACGGATTCTCGACCGGGTACTTTGTTCACTCGCTCAACAACTCGGTTTCGGCCATGAACGCGTCACTGCCGGCGCAGCCCCGTTCCTCGGGCGGGTCGTCCGGTGGGTTTTCCGGCGGCGGGTCTTCTGGGGGTGGGTTCGGCGGTGGCGGTGGCGGGTCGTGGTGATGACGCCGGGTTCCTTGACCGAAGTGCCCTGCGACACGTGTGTTCGCGCCTCTTGCGGAACCCTTTTCGGCGGTGATGCGTTCATAATCCGTTATGCAGACCGTGCCGAGCGTGCTGGAGCGTAGCAAGCGCCGCTCCCGTCTCCTCGCGGCACTCGCGATCCTCTCCCTCGCGGCGCTCGGCGCCTGCGGGTCTGAAATGGCTCCCGTATTCTCGGCCACCGAGCCGCCTGGAGGTCCCGACTTCAACTGCTCGTTCCCCAGCTCGCAGATCTTCAGCGGAGGGGTGGGACGGGATGGCATACCCGCATTGGAGTTTCCGGAAGCGGTCCCGGCGGAGGCGTCGACGGGGTTCATGCACGACACCATGCGCGTGATTGGGGTCGAAGTAAACGGCGAGGCGCGCGCGTACCCGCTGTTCTTGCTCTGGTGGCATGAGGTGGTGAACGACACCCTGAACGGCCGCTCGATACTCGTGAGCTATTGCCCGCTGACCGGTTCCGGTCTCGGGTTCGATCCGGTGATCGACGGGACTGCGCGACGGTTTGGCGTCACCGGTCTCTTATTCGAGAATAACCTCATCATGTTCGATCGGGAGACGGAGAGCTTTTGGGTCCAGTTGCTTGCGGGCGCGCAGTGCGGCGTCGAGCGCGGCCACCCGCTCAACGCCATCCCGGTGGTCGAGACCACGTGGGCCCACTGGCAACGCCTCCATCCAAACACATCGGTGACGACAAACCAGACGGGGTACTCACGCCCATATGATAGGTATCCGTTCGGCGATTACGACCGTCCCGAAAACGCCGTCACACTCA
>JBFIZG010000448.1:0-3124 GCA_041604955.1 Gemmatimonadales bacterium
CGACAGGGCATCCCGCATCGGAGCATGGTGGTGGGGGACGGGTCGGCTGCGGGAGCGCTTGCCAGACGGTTGCCCCGGACGATCTTCACCGGGTTCTTGAGCGGCGTGCCGCTCGCCCGCGCGTACGCGTCGTCCGACGTGTTTCTCTTCCCGAGTGAGACCGAGACGTTCGGCAATGTCACGCTCGAAGCGATGGCATCGGGTCTGCCGGCGGTGTGTGCTGACGCCACTGGAAGCGCTTCGCTCATTGCCCACGGGCACACGGGGTTTTTGGCCGAACCCGGACGGGCGAGTTCGTTTCTCGAATACGTCATCCGCTTAGGCCGGGATGTCACGCTGCGGCGCCGCTTGGGTGCCGCCGCGGCCGAGCGCGCGTCGCACTACCGGTGGAGCGCGACATTCGACCGGCTGCGTTCCCATTACGAGGAAGCGATTGCACCGGCAGCTCAAAAGGAGCACGCGGTTCTTGCCGGGACGGTCTCCCAGTCGGCTTGAGTGGCCGTGCGCATCTTGTGGATCTCCCATTCCCACCCGCCGCAACACCGGCCGGACTCGAACGTGGGCGGAATGCAACGTGTTGCCGAGGAGCTGTCGGAATCGCTCGGCAAGCGCGCCGATGTGACCGTGCACCGGCGCGTGCTTCGCGGGTCTTCCAAGATGATGCGTTTAAAAACAGGACCGTTCCTGGCACGCCTGCTGTGGGAGATTCCCCGCACCGTCAGGGCAGACCGGATCGAGGTGGTGGTCTTCTCGTCGATGGTGGGCGGAACGCTGGCTGTGCCCCTGCGTCGGAAGCTCGAGTCGTTGGGCGCGGATACCGCCGTCATCGCACATGGGCATGACGTGACACTGCCGTTTGCGCCCTATCAGCGGCTCGTGCCACGGATCCTCGCCGCTGTCACCGGTGTGATCGCCGTCAGTCGTGCGACCGGGACCGCGTGCGTCGAGCGCGGCCTCCCTCCTGCCAAACTCCAGATCGTGCCAAATGGCGTGAGCGTGCCTCGGTTCGAGCACCTCGCCGATCGTGCACTCGCGCGGCGGCAAGTGGAAGAGTGGTTGGGCGGGCCCAAATTGGCGGGCAACGCGCTTGTGTTGTGTAGTGTCGGACGTCACATCGCTCGCAAGGGGTTTGGGTGGTTCGTACGAGAAGTCATGCCGAAGCTGCCGAACGACGTCCACTATTGGGTTGCCGGTGACGGACCCGAGTCCTCGAACATCCGACGCGCAGGCGCGCGGGCGGGGTTGGAATCGCGTGTGCAATTGGTGGGTCGGCTGACGGAGCGCCAACTGATGACGCTGTTTCGGAGCGCCGATCTCTTGGTGCAGCCCAACATCGCCGTGCCGGGAGATCTCGAAGGGTTCGGTATCGTCATGCTCGAAGCCGGTATGTGTGGTCTCCCCACGGTCGCGGCAAATATCGACGGAATTCCTGACGTGGTTACCGACGGACAAAACGGATACCTGGTTGAGAGCGGGAATGTAGCCGCCTTTGCCGACCGCATCGGGAGTCTTAGAGACTACCGAGCGACCGACCCCGATCTCCGGCAGCGCGCGACTCGGCACACGCGGGAGCGATTCGCGTGGCCTCTCATCGCCGATCGTTTTGTTCGAGCTCTCCGAAAGCTTCGTGGCGGGTCAGTGATACCAGAGGTTCAGCCCATGACCGGGGTGGGAGCGTAATGTCCATACAAGCCGCTCATATCGCAGCGTTCAGTTTGATCGTGCTCGACCTGACCGTTCGGGCGTGGAAGATGTGCCTGTTGCTACCGGGGCAGGGTCGGGCGCGTCCCTCGGTCTGGCAGTCGTTCGCGATCAATTCTTACGGCGATGCGGCAGCGGCGGTCACTCCCGGCCGTTTGGGAGGGGAGCCGGCGAGGTTTTGGGGGTTTCGAAACGCCGGAGTAGAAGCGGGTCCCACCGTTGTGGCATTAGCGGCGGAGAAAGTGATCGATTGGGTTGTGATAGGGGGTGCGCTCGTGCTTCTCGTCATTGCACTCGGTGGTGACGGCCTGGAAGGGCTCCGTCAAATCGGCAGCCGGATGTCACAGGGATCGGTGTTCACGCTAGCGATCGTGGTAACCCTGTGCGTCGTGGCAAGCGGAATCACATTGCGCTGGTACCGGCGTGGTCGTCACCGTGCGGCGCACGGACCGATCCATCGGGCGTGGGCGCACGCAAAGAACCTGCCACCCATGGTACTGCTGGTCGCGAGCGGGCTCACGGTCATCAGCATGATCGCTCGGGTCGCCGTGTTACCGGTGCTGGTGCTCCCGTTCTTCGCCGACGCGCCCCTGGGACAGACGTTACTCGGTTCGTTTGGTTTGCTCTACGGGCAGATCCTGCTTCCCACGCCAGCGGGTTTCGGCCCGGTCGAGCTCGGATTCGCCCTCGGCTTCGCCGGCAGTATCGCCCCCGGCCAGATTGCGGCCCTTCTGGTTGCGTGGCGCTTTTACACGCTGGTCCTCGGAGCCGCGCTGGGGGGCGTCATGCTGGCTCGCACCGTGGTTCGGCGGCGTCGCGTGTGGGCGACGTTAGGCGTTGTCATCGTCGCGTCACTGGTACTCTCCGAAACGGCCCTCGCACAAGACGGCGGGCGCGGATCGCGAAACCTCCCCGTAGATCACTGGTCGTACGAGTACATTCAGCGCCTTCGATCTCGCGGGCTTCTCTCCAATCTCAATCCATTGGTACAACCGTATCGTCGCGCGGAAGTTGCGCAGGGGTTGGTGCGTATCGATCCCGATACGCTTCCCGAGCCGATTGCAGGGTGGGTACGACTGCTCTCGGAAGAACTGGCACGGGAGATGACGCGCCTCGACAACCGGCGTGTCCGAACCTGGGGAATTCAGCTGGGTGGCGGGATCCGAGCCTCGAGCAACCAGCGCTTCGACGCGTTACGCACAGTGGGGGACGAAGACGTGTGGCCGCGCGGGACGGCGGCAGGGTGGTTGGAAACCGGTCCAGTGGCGGCGGAAACACGGCTCTTGGGTGACACTTACCTGACAACCGATCCGGATGGGGTCGACCCGGGACAGCGCCGCGCCGGTCGATCGGACAATGCGTACGTGTCGGTTACACTGCCGTTTGGGGGTGTGACCTTGGGACGTCTGTCACGAAACTGGAG
>JBFIZG010000449.1:0-3112 GCA_041604955.1 Gemmatimonadales bacterium
CGGAGTACCATCGCACATCGGACGACTGGCAAACGATCAACGTTCCGGGCATTCTCGAGGGTGCGGAATTTGCCGCTGACCTTGCGACCGCCCTTGCTACGCGAGTCGAACCCTTGACCTTTGTCGACGTCCCTCAACCCGCTCCCGCTGCCGGCGGCGGCTACGGCGCGTCACTGGGCACCATTCCGGACATGAGCGGGTCGCCGGGCGGTGTACGACTCACGGGGGTCCGAACCGGGAGCGCCGCGGATGAGGCCGGCATCCTCGCCGGCGACATCATCGTCAAGATCGGCGAGCACGACGTGAAAGACCTCTACGGCATGACCGACGCGCTACGAGCGCACAAGCCAGGGGACATCGTGATAGTGGTCGTTCTCCGGGACGGCGAGCGGCTCGAGCTGACCGCAACCCTAGGCAAGCGTGGTGGCTAGCGCGACGCTCAATGCGGACGCGGTCACACGCGCGCTGCACGGCGCATTCTGCCGTGACGCGTCGCGAGCCGACCTGTTGCAATTGGCCGCAACCAAGATTCAGGAGAGCGGCGAGCCGTATACGGGTGTGTATATGTACATGCTGCATGGAGACGCGCTCGAACTCGAGGCGTTCGCCGGGCGCCCCACCGACCTCACGAGTATCCCGGTCGGCGAGGGAATCTGCGGTCAAGCGGTGGATCGGAAGCAGGACATGAACGTCCCGGACGTGTCCCAAGCCGACGGGTATCTCTCCTGCAGTGTGGAAACCAAGTCCGAGTTGGTGGTTCTCATCAGACGGCACGACGAGATCCTTGGCGAGATCGACGTGGACAGCGACATCCGCGACGGTTTCGGTGAGGCCGAGCGTGCAGCGGTCCGAGCGGTGGCCGACGCGTTGGCAAGCCTCCTTTGAGTGCTGACGTCGTCGGGTTTGGTTCGTCGCCGGGATCCATCGATGTCCATGGCGTAGAGCTCTTCGTCCGGAGTATTGGTGACGGACCGGACGTCGTGGTTCTCCACGGAGGCCCGGGGGCGCATCACGACTACCTCTTGCCGCAGTACGACGCGCTCGCGACCGGAAGGCGCCTGGTGTACTACGATCAGCGGGGCGGCGGACGTTCGCCGGTGGCTCGGGACGTTCCGGTCGGGTGGCAGGAGCATGTCGCCGACCTCGACGCGTTGCTCGAGAAGCGTCGCCTCGACCATACGACATTGCTTGGGTACTCGTGGGGCGGTCTGTTGGCACTCCTGTACACCGTTCACCATCCCGGCCGAGTCGCGCGCCTTGCCCTCGTGGCACCCGCTCCCGCAACGGCGTCCGGCCGCGCCGAGTTCGAACGTCGGTTCCAGGAGCGCATGCGCGACCCGTGGATCGAGGAGCAGCGCCGGGCATTACAGCGTTCCGACCTACGGGAGCGAGATCCGGATGCGTATCGGCGCAGAACCTTCGAACTCTCGGTCGCGGCGTATTTCAAGGACCGTGGACGGGCGCGGGACTTGACGCCGTTTCGAGTCACCGCTCGTACGCAGCAGGCGGTGTGGCAGAGTCTGGGAGATTACGATCTGAGCGAACAAATTGCCGAACTCTCGATCCCGTCGATCGTCCTGCATGGTCGATACGACCCGGTTCCTTTGGCAACCGCCAGGCAAACGGCGGATCTGTTGAAAGCACCACTCGAGATCCTGGAGAATTCGGGACACGCGCCTCACGTGGAAGATTTCGCCCGTTTCGTCGCAGTGCTCGACGGCTTCCTGCCCAAGGCCTCATGACCCGTATCACACCGTTCGCGCACGTGTTTGGGCCGAACGCGGACGAGTGGTTCGCAACTGTGAGACAGGAGGCCCAAACGGCTCACAAGAACGCGGCCGACCGGGCGCAGTTTGCGACATTGGCGTCGGTTCAACAGCTACTCGCGGAGATCGAAGCTCCCGAGACGGTCGAAGCCAATCCCGCGGCTCCCACGGAGTACCTGTTGTCTCTGTACGCGGCGTACCGTTTCTGGTCCGGCGGGCAACACGTTTTTCCGATTGCGACCGGTTCCATCACCGATCCGGCACGTGTCACGCTGCCTCGATCCGTTGCGGTGCCACACGGCGCCTGTTACCTCCAACTCGCCGAGCAGGCGTTCTGGGGGCAAATTGCCCCGGATGCTCCACACGAACCAGTTGACGGTATCTTCGTCGCGGACTTCCAAGAGGGACGCGAGTTGACGGCAGTCGCCGTGTTGGGGTTCCGTCCCGAGCGGGAGGGGTTCAGTCAGATCGGCATCACCGTCGCGCACCGCGACGTCGTGACCGCCGTCGAGAACGTGCGTGAAGTTCCGTTCAAACCTATAATGGAAGGCGGAGAACGGGCGGGGTTCCACTCGATCGTATCCACCTCCGAACTCTTGTGCCTCGTGCGGTTTGCACTCGCACAAATCACACCACTCCCACTGTCCAAATGACCAAAACACGGTCGCAGTCCGCAAGACCGGCGAGCGAGCGCGTGCGCCCAATCATTCGGAAACTCAAGAAACGCTATCCGGACGCCAAGTGTTCGCTCAACTACCGATCGCCGCTCCAACTCCTGGTTGCCACCATCTTGAGCGCTCAATGTACCGACGCGCGGGTCAATCAGGTTACCAAGACGCTATTCAAGAAGTACAAGACGGCGAAGGACTACGCCAACGCCAACCCGGAAGAGCTGGAACGAGAAATCCAATCGACCGGTTTCTTCCGCAACAAGACAAAATCGATCGTGGGGATGGCTCAGGCGCTGGTGTCGGACCACGGAAGCAAAGTGCCGAACACGATGGCGGAGTTGGTGCAGCTTCCCGGCGTCGGCCGGAAAACGGCGAACGTCGTCCTGGGAAATGCCTTTGGGATCGATGAAGGCGTCGTGGTCGACACCCATGTGACTCGTATCTCGAATCGTCTGGCGTTTACGTCGAACAAGGATGCAGTCAAGATCGAACGGGACTTGATCGATCTCGTTCCGAAGACGGAATGGACACTGTTGCCCCATCTATTCATTCATCACGGCCGCGAGATCTGCCGGGCCAGATCACCGCGTTGCGAGATGTGTCCAATTAGCGAATTATGTCCGTCATCGACCGTGTGACTCCATGAAGATCGACTTTGCGGTGGTTTGTGACTAC
>JBFIZG010000450.1:0-3110 GCA_041604955.1 Gemmatimonadales bacterium
CGGGTTTCAGCTCGCGTATCCGCAGAACTGGCGGAAGTACCGTCTCGCGGTGTTCATGGCCTCGGGTGACAGCGATCCGCTCGACGACCAGGCAACGGGGTTTGACGCCGTCCTGGACAACATCAAACTCTTTGGCGGACCCAACAGCTTCGTGATCGGTGGCGCTCAGCTCTTGACCCGTCCCAACAGTTTTCTTCCCGCCAACCGCGCCGCGGTGCAGGGGAGCGGTGCCCGGGCCAACTTTGTGAACCCGGGCATGCAGGTGTTCAACGGCGGCATCGACCTCGTGCTGTCGCCCAAGGTCTTCATGCAATTCGACTACAACTACTTCCGCTTCTTCGACACGGCGGTGCTGGAACCGAGCATCGGGAGTGGCGTGTCGGCCGGACTGGGCCACGAAGTGAGCGGCGCGGTCCGGTATCGCGTCTTCCTCGATGAAAACCTCGCCTTCCAAATCGGAGGCGGCGCATTCTTCCCCCAAGGCGCGGGGGAAGCCCTGTTGGGGAGTAGTGATCCGTTGTTCACCGGCAACATTGCCCTCGTTGCGGTCTACTGACATGACCCTGCCCATGAAGATCCGAGAGAGATCGTTGTTTGCGTTGGCGTTACTGGTCACCGTTCCATTGGTGGCGTGGCAATCCGGTCGGCCGGGTTCCGGCGCTGCGTCCGAAGGCGCGGCGGATGCGTGCACGACATGCCACGTGGGGATCGAATCGATGCACGCGGATGGTGACGACGAAATAGAGATCACGTGCGTCGACTGCCACGGGGGCGACGGAACAGCGACGGACAAGGACCGCGCTCACGTGCGGCCGCAGCATCGTGACGTGTTTGCGTCATCTGCGAACCCGAAGGTGAGCTACACGGTATTGAATGACGAATCGCCGGAATTCATTCGATTCATGAATCCGGGCGATTTCCGCGTGGTGGGTCAAACCTGTGGCACCTGTCATGAAGAGATTGCCGGCCGGATGATGAGTTCGATCATGGCGACAGGCGCGTTGGTCCCGCAGGCCGCATTCTACAACAACGGCGTGCTCGCGGCGAAACGGCCCGTCTACGGCGAAGGCTATATGCCCGACGGTTCGCCGGCCATCGTTCAGTCGACCCGGTCGAATCAGGAAGCGGGACTGGTCGACATCGAAAACCGGAGACCGAACAGTCTGGTTCCCAAGCTGGAACCGCTCCCTCGCTACCAGATCATTCCGGCCCTCGACCCGTTTCGGGTGTTCGAGCGGGGGAACAACGCGGCTGGCGAGCGGGCACGGGGAACCGATTTCAAGGTTGCCGGTGCGGGGTTGGCCGTTCAGAAGACCCGTCTCAACGACCCAACGCTGTGGTTCATCGGCACCAACGAAACCAACGGAGATTATCGGAACAGCGGCTGCACCGCCTGCCACGTCGTATATGCGAACGATCGGGACTCATTGCACTCGGGTCCGGAGATCGCCGCGTTCTACGAGAACGGAGGGGAGTCCGGACACTCCGGGTCCGCCGATCCCACGATCCCCAAGGACGAGCCGGGCCATCCGATCGCACACCGCATGACCGTGCGCGTTCCTGTCGCGCAGTGTCTGACGTGCCACCATCACCAGGGGAACGCGGCGCTGGAAACGTATACCGGGTTGATGTGGTGGGATCAGGAGTCGAATGCGGATCAAATACTGAGCGCGAGCGTTCGGCGCGACAAGTACATGGACGAGGCCGATCGGCGCGGGCTCTGGGACCGGAACGGTTCGTTCGACCAGGTGCAATTCTCTGACCATCACGGTCACACGTGGAATTTCCGTAAGGTGTACAAGCGGGATCGACGCGGCCAACTGCTCGATGCGTCAGACACACCCATTGCGGAGGACGATCCGAACAAGTTTGCCAAGGCCGTCCATTTGAAAGACGTGCACCTCGAACGGGGGATGCACTGTATCGATTGCCACACCGAACAGGATGTCCACGGTGACGGGCGCATTTGGGGGGCGACGCCGGACCCCATCGAGATCGCGTGTATCGACTGCCACGGTACCGTGCAGGAACGCGCGACACTCGTCACCTCCGGCATCAACGGTGGTCACGATCTGGGCAATCGATTGAGCGGTCCCAGAACGGCGTTCGGACAGCGGCAGTTCGAGGTCCGTGAGGAAACCGTGATACAACGGTCCAAGATGTACGACGGGGTGGAGTGGGAGGTTCCGCAACTCGTCGACATCGTCAATCCCGAGAGTCCGAGCTACGACGAGCTCGCGGCCAAGGCCAAGACCATCCGTCGGGACGGTTCGTGGGGCGTCGACAACGTTGGATCGGCGTCGCTGGCGCACGACAATCAACGGATCGAATGCTACAGCTGCCACACGTCGTGGAACACGGGCTGCTACGGCTGCCACCTGGTGCTCGACGTCAACGACAAGCTCGACGCAAAACACAACGAAGGGGAAACGAGCCGCGGGCAGATCTACTACAACCCGCAAGTGCTCCGCACCGACAACTTCTTGCTGGGGCTCAACGGGTCATCGAAGGGGAACCGATTCTCCCCGATGCGGTCGGCGTCGTCGGTGTTGGTGACCGCGTCGGCGCGGAACCGGCAAACCGTCGTTCATCAGCAACCCACGATCTCGGCGCCGGGCTATTCCGGGTACGCGTTCACGCCCAACATCCCGCATACGGTGCGCGAGAAAGAGACGATGCAGTGCACTGATTGTCATCTGTCTTCCCAGAACGACAACAACGCATGGATCCAGTCACTGCTCGGCCAGGGAACGAACTTCTTGAATTTCGTCGGAGAGTACGCGTATGTGGCCCTCGGCGGGAAGGGGGTGCAGGCCGTCAAAGTGACCGAAGGTCGGGAGCCGCAACCCGTGATCGGGAGCTATCTCCACAGCGTGTTGGAGCCGGACTCCTACACCGCGCTGGTCAACAGAGGACGCACGCTCAGGACGGCGTACGGGGCTGGCTCCACCAATGCTCGTGGCATTCAGGCGCGCGGCGAATACGTGTTTGTGGCCGATGGGCCGGGTGGTCTCCGCGTGATCGACCGCGCCAACGTGGACAACAAGAACGTCGCGCAGCGTCTGGTCGATTCCCAGAATAGTCCGTTCGGGGAGCGGACGCGGGTGAAC
>JBFIZG010000451.1:0-3105 GCA_041604955.1 Gemmatimonadales bacterium
CATGTCGCCGATGTGAGACACGACCCTTTATGGCCGAAAGGCCGCCCAGGGCGCCTCTCGACATCCGATGTGAACGTTCTTGGATGCGAACTAGTGGCGGAGGTAGGACGGGGGCCCGTCGACAGTTCAGGCACCCGATTCAGCTAGCGCGGCTCTTCCTCAGCGCTCCGGATTGCCGTTCACACCAAACAATCCCTCGTCAAACATCATGCCGAGGTTGATGTAGAACCCGTACTCCGTGGACGAAAGGCCTGTGAGATCTTGATCCGTCAGGCCGAAGACGTTGTATCCGGCTGCGACGCGAATGCCGCTCGCCACGCGCAGCCCGATTTCCGCTCCGAGGCCGTACTGGGTGCGGCCGCCTTTTCTAAACGTCATCAACGATCGCCCGATCAAGCCGAGGTCTAAGCGGCTGCCCAGATCCCACGTGTTTCGGAGGGAGAACAGATGGGCGTCATTTGTCGTCTCGACACCGTTACTTCGGTCCGACACGAGTTTGCTTGCGGCTTGGCCCCTAATGGTCCAAGCACCTGACGCTCGATGGCTCACATGTGTCGAGACGACGTGCGCCTCCCGCCTGAGGGTCGGGCCGGTCCCACTTTCGTCTTTCTCGAATTTGTGCTCATATCGCAGCAGCGCGTTCCATCGGTTGCGTGCTGTCTCGCGCCACGCGAACCCGAGCTGCGACCGTTCGTATACTCGATCGTTGAAGAACACACTCACGGTGCTCCGTCCGAGCAGGGCCCAGTCGCGGCTCAACTTCCGGGTGAATCCAACGGATCCAAACAGCTGCTCGCCGGTCGAGCTGCTCCGCAGCTCGGCCCGTGCCGTTCCCCGCCACCGAGGACTCCGCGTGTACTCGATGCCGACCCCGACGGCCGTAGCATCGTTCGGCCCTGCACCCTTGATGGGTTTCATACGCTCGAATGACGTATGGAGCTTCACACCATGTCCCACAGTCCACTGATTTCTGAGACCGATGGCGGCCTGGGCTTCTCTCCCCCCGATGGCGTTGCGGATCCGGTATTCCGAGAACACTTGTGCGCCTCTTGCGTAGTCAGCCGATAACCCGAAAACGGTGGAGTGCTGGAACTGCTCGGTGTTCAGCGCAAACGGACCGGCGAACGAAGATATCAGTTCGTGCTGTGCGTAAACGCGAGCGCGACTCCCGACCCGATAGTCGCCGCCAACGGCCGCTCGTCGCTGGCTCGTCTCGACGACATCTTGTTCGAATTCACCAAACAGCGATGCTTTGGACCCCACGTCTCCGGACAGTCTCACTCGGAGCGCGGTCGTCTCGTTCGGCGTTGCACCCGCGGTCGTTGCGCTCGCGGGCGACGTCGTTTCCGTGCTCCGTCTGAAACCAACTTCCCACCGGAAGTGTCGGCCTGCGCTATGCTCGAACGAGACCGAGACGCCCTCGCGTCGTCCACGGGTGAGTCGGTCCTCGATGCGGAGCGCCTCCGCGAAAACGCGGACGTCATCACTGACCGCAAACCGTCCACGTGCGCCGAAGGCTGTACGCCCCGGCCGGAATCCCGACGACGGATTGGAGAAAGATTCTTCGGTCCACAGCGCGTATGCCCTGAACCCGGCACGTACAGAGCGATGGCGTAGCTCAGCGCGACCGGCGACGCCCATGGCGCCAGCGCTATCGGTATGCGCAAGTTCGCCCACCACAAACGTGTTGGGAGCAACTACAAACGCGGTATTCCCACTCACGATTCGACGCGACCCCAGGTCGTTCTCGTCTCGGATGAACGATCCACCGAGTTCTACCGACTCGTGTAGCGCGACCTGACCCGCAGCACCGTACGTCCAAAACTCGTCGACTCCCGCTTCCGTTTCGTAGGAAACTCTGATCGAGACGGGATTCAGATTTTCATCCACGCTTGGTACCGGTCGTCTGAACACCAGACGTCCAGTAAACGGTTCGATGGTGTAGTCAACGAAGCGTGCTTGTGCCTCGATCGCCAGGATCTGAGTCGGGTCGTCCCGATCGCGTGTGAGCACTTCCACACGCTCGCTGTTGACGAGGCCATTGGCCCGACTCAGCTCGTAGGGACCTGAGACACCCTGTCCCGAGAGCTCGTCCACCACCTGGTTCGACCTTCCGCGGCTCGCGAAGGCATCGAATACGACGCTCCGGGTCTCCACGTGCTTCCGTACGCCGTTCAAGCTGCGAGTGTACGCGCCAAGCGCCCGTGACTCCGAATTCTGGGGCGTCACGTAATCTCCGTACATCACGTACGAGCGATCACGATCGACGCGCGCGTAGAACCGATTGCGTGACTGTGCATCGAATTCCTTGAGCGACTCGTCGCCGTAAATCGGATACAGTTCATCAGGTCGAATATCGCGGAAGAACCGAGCACGATCGTCCTTTTCCGATTCGAGACGTACGGTCAGGAGATAGTCTTCGTCGATCGTGCCCTTGACGAACAACGCGCCACGCGCGGACGCGCGCGATCGGCCGTCCTCGCTGTCGATCACGAGTTCACGGAGCTCATCGTCAAAGCGATCCCGCGCTGAGAAAACGGCGCTGTTCTTTCGCGACCGGAACTCCCACCGCCCTTCCAACAACCCGGATACGAGGAGCGGGCGCGGCGCCGGTTGGAACGCGAGATTGGCGGTGCTGCTAATATCGGCGTGCGAGATACGAATCTCACCGCGGCCTTCCCCGGCGCTCAGCTGCGCAGGCGCACGAAGGACCAACCGTGTTTGCAGACGCTCCAAGCTCGTCTGGACGCCGGGCTCTCGCGGATCGAGATCGTCCACCTGCCAGCGCCCGTGCGTCGACTCGAGCGTGACGGTTAGGGGAACGGCGATGGGTTCACCCTCACCACCATGAACGCGAACATCAATCGGTATCAGGGTGTTGCCGTCAGCAGGAACCGCGCCCCGGGGCAGCGAGATCTCGATAGCACCACTCGGTCTGCGTCCCACGATCGACGGCAGGCTGTCGGGTCCAGCACGCTCAGGCAAGCGAGAATTCGCATTGCTCAACGTTCGGCGGGGCAATACACCGCCATAGCCGGCGCTCGTCGCCGACGTGGCGTCCAAGTACACCTGGTTGCTTGGTACCAATCCGATCCCTGAGGCGAC
>JBFIZG010000452.1:0-3104 GCA_041604955.1 Gemmatimonadales bacterium
ACGCGTCTTGCTCGACCAGGCGTTCGTGAAAGACGACAAGAAGACCGTCGGCGACCTCATCAAAGAGGCATCCGGCACGTTGGGTGAGAACATCGTCGTTCGTCGATTCGTCCGGTACGAGCTCGGGGCGGCCTAAGTGGCGAAGCTCGCCTACCAGCGCGCGCTGCTGAAGTTGTCGGGCGAGGCGCTCGCCGGCGAGCGAGATTTCGGTATTGATTTTCAGGCCATCGACCGGCTCACCGATGAGATCGTCGGCGTTCACAAGCTGGGGGTTGCGCTCGGTCTGGTGCTCGGTGGTGGCAACATCGTTCGGGGCGCGTTCGCGAGCAAGCAGGGAATGGATCGCGTGTCAGCCGACTACATGGGGATGTTGGCCACCGTGATCAACGCCCTCGCCGTGCAAGACATCCTCGAGCGGAAGGACGTCGAAACGCGCGTCATGACAGCGATTCGCATGGAAGAGCTGGCGGAGCCGTACATTCGGCGGCGGGCGCAGCGGCATTTGGAAAAAGGACGAACGGTGTTGTTCGCGGCGGGAACCGGGAACCCCTATTTTTCGACTGACACGGCGGCCGTGCTCCGCGCGCTCGAGGTTGAGGCGGATGTCTTGATCAAGGCCACCGGTGTCGACGGTATCTATACGGAAGATCCCAAAAAGAACCCCGACGCGGAGTTCATTCCGGAACTGTCGTACCAGGATGCTCTCGTCAAAGGGATCAAAGTGATGGACGCCAACGCGTTTGGGTTGTGCAAGGAGAATTCGCTCCCGATAATCGTGTTGAACGCCAACGAGCCCGGCGCAATCGCCCGGGTCTTGCGTGGCGATCGTGTGGGGACGGTCGTACAATGAAAGCATTGCAGGAAATCATAAAAGCGACGAAGCAACAGCTACAGAAAGCGGTGGACAACACGCAGCGAGAGCTGGCGACGATTCGGAGCGGGAAGGCCACGACCAGCCTGCTCGACACGGTCCGAGTCGAATCGTACGGTCAGCACATGCCGCTCAACCAAGTGGCTTCGGTGAGCACACCGGAGCCTCGCCTGATCACGGTGCAGCCGTGGGACAAGTCGCTCATGGGCGCCGTGGAAAAGGCCATTCGTACGTCGGACCTCGGGCTCAACCCGTCGAACGACGGGGAGCTGATCCGCGTCCCACTGCCACCGCTCAACGAGGAGCGCCGCAAGGAGCTGGTGAAGGTCGTCCGCAAGCTTGCGGAGGAAGGCAAGATCGCCATCCGACACGCGCGAACCGAAGGGTTGCAGGACGTGAAGAAGGTCGAGCACGTCTCCGATGACGACAAGCGACGGACCGATGGAGAGATTCAAAAACTGCACGACCATGCCGTCGAACAGATCAACGCCATCGTCGCATCCAAAGAGAAAGAGATCATGGAGGTGTAGCTGCACGCAGGTGCGGCTACCCGCCTCCCCCCCCGGCGTCGGTGACACAATCCTCCCGAATGCTCTCGTCGAGTGACCCCGGTTTGGTGTTTGTGAGGCCTCCCGTGCCGACCCACGGTACTTCGCCGCAGTGATCGTGTCCGCGAACCTGATCCGCCGAGCCATCGTCGTCGCCGTCGCCGTCCCGGTCGCCCTCGGTCTCGTGTACATTGGGGGATGGGTGTTCGCCGGCGCGCTGTCCCTCTTCGCGGTGATCGGCACGCTCGAGGTCTACCGCCTCGCCCAGGCGGCGCAAGTGAACCCGCTTACGCTGTCCGGCGCGTCGCTGGCCGCCTTCATCCCGCTCGCGAGTTACGCCGCCCACGCCGACCCACCAGTTTTAGGGTTCACGTGGGTACCGCTGTTGACCGCCGTGTTGTTCTTGGTGGTCATGGGCCAGGCGGTGTTCGGTCGCGCGCCTACAGAGCGGCCGCTCGCAGCGATTGGAGTGACGCTGTTTGGCGCCCTGTACGCGGGAGGGCTGCCGGCGTTTCTGATCCCACTCCGGCATCCCGTGTCGGCGCCAATGGGGCCCGCGGCCGCGACGGCACTCGTGTTCTTACCGCTGGTGCTGGTGTGGGTGTGTGACTCGATGGCGATGGCCGGGGGTTCCACCATTGGTGGTCCCAAGCTCGCACCCACGCTGAGTCCCAACAAGACGTGGGCTGGAGCCATCTCCGGCACCGTCGGCGCCATGGTGATCGCCCCGCTGTACGCCTGGATCGTCCTCGATCGCGTGGGAGTCACGTTTGTCTTTTGGCAGCTGCTGGCGTTTGGTTTCTTTGTATCGGTGCTCGGTCAGGTCGGCGATCTGGCCGAATCTCTGCTCAAACGGGAAGCGGGTGTGAAGGACTCCGGAGCGTTTTTCCCAGGGCACGGTGGCGTCTTGGATCGGTTTGACTCGCTCTACTGGGGCATTCCGGCGGCCGCCGTTTTGTCGAAGGCGTTCGGTACGATATGAGCATCGGAGTCTCGATTCTCGGTTCGACCGGTTCCATCGGGCAGAGCACGCTTCGCGTGCTGCAACGCCAGCCCGACCGATTCCACGTGGTGGCGCTGACGGCGCACGGGTGCGACGAGTTGCTCCGGAAACAGGCTGTCGAGGTGGGCGCCAGCTACACCGGTCTCGTGAACGGGGGCGCGGTACCCGATGCGTCCCCAGGGATCGGAGAGGGACGCGGGGTCGAGTGCCTCATTGAAGCGGCAACTCATCCGGATGCCCAGATCGTCGTCAACGCTATCGTGGGTGCCGCAGGCCTAGCGGCAACGTTGGCGGCGCTTTCAGCCGGAAAGCGCGTGGCGCTGGCGAACAAGGAGACGCTCGTGATGGCGGGGAACCTCGTCTTGGACGCCGCCCAAAAGGGGGGTGGGGAGGTTGTTCCCGTCGATTCCGAACACAGCGCGGTTCTTCAATGTCTAGGCGATCGCCCGGACAACGGCCTCCGCCGGCTGGTCTTGACCGCGTCGGGTGGCCCGTTCCGTGAGTGGCCGTTGGCGAAGCTCTCGACGGCGACAGCCGAGGATGCGCTGCAGCACCCCACCTGGAGCATGGGGCCAAAGATCACGGTCGACAGCGCGACGCTCGCCAACAAGGCGCTCGAGGTGATCGAAGCGCACTATCTGTTTGGCCTGGGCTACGACGACATCGACGTGGTCGTGCATCC
>JBFIZG010000453.1:0-3100 GCA_041604955.1 Gemmatimonadales bacterium
TCAGACATCCACGTCGCGTTGCCGCACGAGCTGTTCGGTTTGGTGACGCCGCCACGCCTCGACAACGATATCGACCACTTTCTCGGGCGAATCGGTGACATGAAACAACTGCAAGTCACCAGGACTGATCTTGCCTTGCGCCTCGACGACTGCGGTGAGCCAATCGATCAGCCCCTGCCAGTACTCGGCGCCCATGAGGACCACCGGCATGTCCCGGATTTTTCCCGTCTGCATAAGCGTCAGCGCTTCGAACAGTTCGTCGAGCGTCCCGTACCCGCCCGGGAGGAAGATGAAGGCCGACGAATACTTGACCAGCATGGTCTTTCTGACAAAGAAGTACCGGAAATTCACCATCCGGTCGACATACGGATTGGAGTGTTGTTCGTGGGGCACCTCGATGTTCAGACCGATCGAGAGCGTCTTCGCCTCGCGGGCGCCTCGGTTGCCGGCCTCCATGATACCCGGGCCGGCGCCGGTCATGATGGCGAATCCCCGCTCACCGAGACGCCGGGCCGTCTCCGTCGCGAGTCGGTACGTGGGGTCGTCTCGGGGCGCTCGCGCGGAGCCAAACATGCTCACAGCCGCCCGTACGTCGGCCAGTTCGTCGAATCCGTCTACGAACTCGCCAAAGATCCGGAGCACCCGCCACGGATCCGTATGGGTAAACAGCCGGCGTTCGGCGACGCGTGGAATCGCGAAGAGTTCTTCGTCGGCGGTGACCTGTGGGTCGTCGCGCGGCGGCGAGTCGTCAGGTGATGAGGACTTGGATCGCGGCGGCATTGTCTTCTTTCACATTATAGAAAAACGGGGAGAGCCGGACATGTCCTGGCCGAGCGTCCGCTATGACATTCGCCGCAGCCAGTTGGCGCACCCGGTCGTAGGGTTGCTCGTCTGGGATCATCACGATTGCCGACCGGTCCTCCTTGCGGCGAGCAACCTTGGGCGTGAGGCCCGCGCCGCTCGCCCGATCGATCAGATCGTCCGTCAGGTCAGCGACCACTTCGCGAATCTTTGGCACACCGACCTCCCGAATGATCTCGAGTCCGCCGAGCTGCGCGTAGACCGCGGCGAGTGCGGGGGTGCCTTGTTCCAAGCGGCGTGCGTCGCCGAACCACTGGAGATCGGTGGGATCGAAATCGAATTGCCGCTCGTGCGCGAACCATCCGGTGACGGTTGGCTCGAGCGTCGTTACCAGATCCTCTCGCGCGTAGAGAAACACGAGCCCGGGACCGCCCAACAGCCATTTGAGACCGCCGGACGAGAGAAAGTCCACACCGGTGGCGCCAACGTCCACGGGGATTTGACCGACGCCTTGGTAGGCATCGATAAAGCAGAGCGCGCCTTTCTCGTGTGCCGCGTCGGCCACTGCCCGAATGTCCTGGATCGCCCCCGTCGTAAAGTACACGTGGGAGGTGGCGACCAGAGCCGTCCGTTCGTCGATCGCGGCTGCCAGAGCGTCGACGGGGACCGTCAAGCCGTCGGGGCTTGGCACGATCTCGACTTCGACCCCGTCTTTTCGTTTGACGAGCCACTGGTACACCAGCGTCGGGAAGTCGAGTGCCGTGGTGACCACCTTGGGACGCGCAACCAGATCGAGTGAACTTGCGACGACACTCAACGCCGTCGAGACGGATGCGTGCAAGGCGATCTCGGTGGACTGCGCGCCGATGACGGCGGCATACCCCGCGCGCACGTCGGCCAGGGCCTGCCACCAGACGTCGTACCACGCAGACGCGCCACGACGATCCCACAGGCCCAAAAACTCGTCGATCTTCGCTCGTGAACGACGCGATAACGCGCCAAGGGAACAGGAATTCAGGTAGATTACGTCGTTGAAGATGGGAAACTCGTCGCGATAGCTGACTAACGAGTGTAGGCCGGTTGCGCTTGCCACGGTCATGCCGGCCAATATACCACAGGCGAACGTCGAGAGAGACGACGAGCGAGAAACCCGGAGAGCGATTCGTGGCTGCTGTAAGGTCGAGCGACGCCAACGCCCATGCCGTTCCACCCCTCCAGCTCAGCGTGAGTTGGACCGGACTCACCGTTCGCCTGGTCCTGAGAGCAGTCTTGAACCCTCGTCTCGCACTGGACCTGTGTCGTATGGTATGGGCGTTTCGGGCGCGCAGGTGGTACCGACGGCCGCCGTTCTTTCCCACCCCTCCGCGCGAGTACGTCCGGTGGCGGATGTACACGGCGTACGGCAGCGAGACCGCCGTTCCGCCACTCGAGGATGTGATCAGATTCGCTCGCTGGCGACGCGAGGTAATGGGGTTGTGACCCCCGAACGTCGGAGTTCTCTCATCAAGTCGCGCGCTTTGGCACTCGGCTTCAGCGCCGCCGGTATCACCGATCTCGATGCCGTACCACATGGGGAGGTTCTGCGTGCTTGGTTGGCCGCCGGATTTGCCGGCACGATGGGGTACATGCAGCGGCAGGCAACACGTCGCTTGGAACCAGCGACGATCGTCAAGGGCGCGAAGTATGCCGTCGTCGTCACCCGAAACTACTTCAACCCCGACACCGCTGGGGAGCAGACCGAGAGCGGCGGGCGCGTCGCAAAGTACGCGCGGGGGCCCGACTACCACGACTCCCTTCAACAGCCCTTACGCGAACTCGCGGAGTACATGCGGCAACTCGGGCGAAGCACGACAATCGCCAAACCGTATGTCGATGCGGGACCTGTGCCGGAA
Organism: Gemmatimonadales bacterium; assembly: GCA_041604955.1. Classification (GTDB taxonomy): domain Bacteria; phylum Gemmatimonadota; class Gemmatimonadetes; order Gemmatimonadales; family GWC2-71-9; genus JBFHWR01. Next base: position 2,694 of record JBFIZG010000453.1, read on the forward strand.
CGAGAGCTGGCGCAAAGGGCTGGGCTGGGTTGGATTGGGAAGAACACGATGTTGATCGAGCCAAGTCGCGGTTCGTTCAGTTTTATCGCAACCGTGTTGACCGACCTCGATTTGGCGGTGGACGCGCCGTTCGAGGCAGACCGCTGCGGGACGTGTCGAAGGTGTCTCGACGCCTGCCCCACCGACGCGTTCCCAGAGGCCCGGGTGCTCGACAGTCGTCGGTGTATCTCCTACTTGACGATCGAACATGCCGGACCCATCGACGAGAAACTCCAGAGCCTCATGGGTGATTGGGTGTTCGGGTGCGATATTTGTCAGGACGTCTGCCCGTGGAATCACAAGTTCGCAGAACCGGCAGACGACGTGGAGTTGGCATACGATCCAGCGCTCGCTTGCATCGAGCCGCA
>JBFIZG010000454.1:0-3097 GCA_041604955.1 Gemmatimonadales bacterium
GCCCCAGATGGGGTCGGCGCGATCGCGACCCGCTGGAACTCGGCGGCATCGGCCGCCGTCCGCTCGTCAGCGTCGCCGCACCCCAATGCCACGAGTGCAAAGAGCGGAAGGAGTGGTGTGATTGTCGGAATAGGGAAACTTCGTTTCATTTTAAGCTCGGTGGTTGAGACCTTGCATGATCCGGCTGGAGACCAAGCTGCCCCATGAAGAACGCTCCCGCAAGTCGCCGAAGCGCCGGTTCACCTGGTCCGGCCACCGGCCCCAAAACCCCGCGCTTTAACATTCTCGATGGTCGAGCGTCCATGCTATCAGAAGCGGCCGAACCCGGGCTTCTCACCTTGAACTGGACCAGACTCGAGCGAGGTAACGATGACCAAGAGATTCAAGGGCGCGTTCGCGCTCATTCCCACGCTGCTCCTCGCAGCCGCGTGTTCCGACACGGTTGCTCCAGCCGCCGACGAGACCACGCTCGATGCGGCGGTTACGGACGATGTCGCGACCTTCGTTGCATCCTCGACTGGTGACGACATCGACGTTATGACCCTGGAAGCCGACGATGTGATGAGGCCGGGGATCGCCTCCCGCGGTTGCGCCCGCGGGGGGATTCTGCGGCGGTTTGTGTGCGCCGCACGCCACTTCCGCGGCTCCGGCAGCTTCACCATCGAGCGGGAAGTGACGTTCTTCGATGAGGCCGGAAACGAACAGGATGACTTCGACCCCGTCACCACGGAGGCCATCAACCTGATGACCTCTCTCGAGGGTAGTCACGAAAACGCCAACATGAACGCCTCCGTCGAGGCACAGCGGGATTTCACTGTTTCGAACCTGGCCGGACAGGAGACGGAGCGGGTCTGGAACGGCGAGGCGACGACCGTGGCCAATCGGGTTCGGTTTGGGGACGCCGGAGATCGTACGTACGACCTGAGCGCCGCAACAACCGTTGAGGACGTGACCGTCGCCGTTCCTCGGACCGATCGCTGGCCTCTTTCCGGCACGATCACGCGGCACGTGCTGGTGACCGTAACCAGGGAAGACGGCAGCGAGGAGACCAAGGAGCGATTGGTCATCATCGTGTTCGACGGGAGTCCGAATCCCATCATGACGGTGGACGGCGTGGAGTTCGTCCTCGACCTCACAGAGCGAAAGGCGCGTCGTCGACACCGGAACTAGATCCAGCTCGACCCCGCGAAGTCACATTCATGAGAAGATCCGCCGGCATCATCGGCGGATCTTCTTTCGTATCAACTAGTTGCAACCGACCGATTAATGTGCTTTTTGAATTCGCGGGGGCATGAACGGTCGCATCAGACGTTGCGCCAGGCCGCGGTGGCGATCGATTGCCGCGCCGAGCCACCTACACCCCGCAACGCTCGCCAACGGTTCTGGTTACGCCACGAACGGTAAGACCGTTATTTTCCCTTCCTTCTCCAAACGGAGCAGCACATGAAGACAAGTACCCTCCTCGTCCTCACCACTGTCGGGGTGAGTCTGTTCGGTGTCCCCGGGGAATTGCGCGCCCAGGATGCACAGCCACTTGCGGTGGGGACGATGGCGCCGGACTTCGCGATGGTTGGGGCGACGCGACACGGCGTTCTCCGCGATTCGGTTCGATTGAGCACGTATCGTGGGAAGACGGTCGTCCTGACGTTTTTCTTCCGCGCCCGAACGCGTGGCTGAACGATTCAAATGCATGCGTACCGTGATCAGTACGCAAGTCTGTTCCGCGGCGGCCGCGACGTCGTGCTCATTGCGATTAGCACGGACACTCCCGAAGCTCTGGCATCATGGGCACAGGACGATCAGTTCCCATTTCTTTTTGCGAGCGACGAGGGAGCGGCAGTAGGCAAGAAGTACGGGGCGTTTCTGCAACGGGGCGATCGGCTGATGAATAACCGCACCGCCTTCGTCATCGACCCGGAGGGCCGGATCAGTTTCGTGGCAGCGCCGTTTAGAGAGATCGATCCGACCGCGTACACCGAGCTGGGAGAGGCGATCGACGAAGTTGCCCCTCCGACGGAGATGTAATAGGAGTTAGGGACTAGGAGCTGGGAGTTAGGGGGAAGAACGAGACGAAGGTCGAAGTCACAACCCCTAACTCCTCATTCCTAGCTCCTTACTCCCCTCTAACATCGTTCCTCAACCACCCTACACACCGCCCCCTCAATATCCTGATCCGCACCGGTTCCCGTATATGTTACGCGGCCGGTCTCGTCCAATACGACGATATAGGACGTCGTGGGCGCCTGAAATGCTCGAGTGGCTCGACCGTTCTCGTCCCACAACACCCTGTATGGGACGGGATGTTTTTCGAGGTGCCGTTTGATACGACGCGGCGTTTGATTGATGGCGACACTCACCGCCAAGAACTCCACCTGGTCGCCGTACTTTGAGTGCGCGGCGAGCATTCGCGGCATCAGTTGCTCGCAGAGCTCGCACCAGAGTGCCCAAAACTCCGCCAGGACCGGTTTCTTGCCGATAAATTGGCCGAGATCGACCGGTTGGCCTTCGAGGTCTTCGATCTCGACGATCGCCGGTGTTTCCCCGAGGGGGATGCCGATCCGGTCTTGTCCCGCCGCGCTCACGCTTTGGAGCGCCATGAGCGATGCGACTCCCGCAGCGCACGCCATGGACGAGAGACTGCTCATAACACCATGCCCATCTGAATGAAGTAGTATTCGGCCATCACCAGCATCAAGAGGCCAGCGGCTTTCTTGATCCAAACCATCCACGCCCCGGATTTCGGGAGCGCCGAGAGGATTCCGGACGACAAGCCCACGGCCACGAGGAGCGCTGTCATTCCAAGCGAAAACACGAACAGGTACAAGAATCCGAGCGCCGCATTTTGCGTCGTCCCTACCCACGTCAAGACGACCGCGAACGCGGGTGCCCCACACGGCGCGGCAACGATCCCCGAGGTGGCGCCCAGGGCGAACACCGCTGGATAGGAGCCGCCGCCCAGGGTTCCCGCCCAGGTCACAACACGTCGCGGCGCCGAGATGGGAATGACGTCCAGCATTGCTAACGCAAACACCAGCAGAATGTTCCCGATCGCGAACCGTGCCCATGGGCTCGACGCGATGGTACCGAACAGCGACCC
>JBFIZG010000455.1:0-3088 GCA_041604955.1 Gemmatimonadales bacterium
CGGACCGGTACCGTTGTTGTTGGACCCGGAGGTTTTCACGGGCCACCACCACGGATTGACTGGCGAGGTCGGCGGTGGCCCGTGCGGCTTCGTACGCCTCATAGGCTTCTACTACGTCTCGCCGGAGCGCCAACTCGACGTCGAGCCGCGCAGCGCGCGCGACGTCCCGAGCCGACGTGGCCTGTGAAACCGCTATCTCGCGTTGCCCACCGTTCCAAATAGGCAGGCTGATGCTGATGCCGGCGGACGATCGTGTGATCGCGCTGGGAAAGAACTTTTCGTCGGTCGATGAAATTTGGCCGAACAAATCAACCGAGGGGAAAAACGCCCCTCGGAGGGAGCGTACCTGTGCGTCGGTGGAGCGTTCGCTTGCCCGGGCCGCGAGGACTTCGGGACTCTCGGCCACCGCTTCGATTATCGCTTGCTCTTCGGTAATCGGGAGGGCCGACGCCGGCGTTGTATCGCGTTCGGCCGCGTCGACGGGTCCGGGCGCTCCGATCCTTCGGGCGAGCTGGTATCGCGATACCTTCAGGCGCGCGTTTTGCCGAAGTAATTCGACACGCGCCACTGTCAACTCGAGCAACAACTGTAGGGAATCGGTTTGGACGGCAGCGCCTGCCACGACTCGTGCACGTGCAACGGCAAGCTGCTCGTTCGCCCGCCGGACGCGTTCGCTTGCGACACGAGCGAGTTCACGTTGCGCGATCACGTCGTAGTAGTCCGACTCGGTCAACAATGCAGTGGCGAACCGAGCCTCCAACTCACGCGCTTGCGCGCCGTCCAACTCGGCCGAAGCACGTTGGAGATCGTTGAACTTGCTGAGACCGGAGAAGAGGTTGATGCGCGCCTCCACGCGGGCATCGACGATGGTGGAAGCGGGTTCCCCGGTACCGATGTTGAAGAACTCCGTCGAAAACTTCGTCGCCGAGAGCTGGGTGTTGACCGCCGGAACGATGAACGCCGTGATGGCGGCGCGCCGGCTCCACGCTGCGTCGGCGATCTGCCGGGTTGCCTGAACGTAGTTGGGGTCCAACTGTGCGGCTTGTTCGAGCGCTTGCTCTAGGGTGACACGAGGCAGCACCTGGTCTTGCTGCGCGGGGGCCAGGGAACCCACGGCTGCCACTTGGAGCCCGGCGAGAATGGCCCACATCAACGAGCCTCCGCTGGGATCGCTTGAGGCGCCCGCCGCCGCAGACTAAACCGCGCCTGGAGGCGATCGAGCAACACGTACGCGACCGGCACGAGAAAGAGCGTGAGGAGCGTGGAGAACAACATCCCGCCGACGATCGCGTACCCGAGGGGCCGCCGGCTAGCGGATCCGGCGCCCAGCCCCAGCGCAATCGGCATCGCTCCCATAATCGTCGCCACCGACGTCATGATGATGGGACGCAGCCGTATCGACCCCGACTTGAGCATGGCGTCCACCGTACTCAGGCCGGTTTCCTTGAGTTGGTTCGCGTATTCGACGAGGAGGATCGAGTTCTTCGTCACCAGACCGATCAACAGAATCATGCCTATCTGACTGAAGAGGTTGAGCGTCGATCCTGTGATGAGCAGCGCGACGAGCGCGCCGGTAACCGCCAGCGGCACCGCTAAGATCACCGTAAACGGATGGACGAGTGACTCGAATTGTGCCGCGAGCACCATAAACACGACGACGAGCGCAAGGAGGAAGGCGAAGTACAGCGCGTTCCCGCTCTCGACGAGTTCCCGTGATTCTCCCGCGAGCGCGACGCTGCTCCCGGCGGGCAACACCTCGTCCGCGACCGCGTAGAGCGAATCGAGCGCTTCACCCAGCGTGAACCCAGGCGCCAAATTCCCGGTCAACGTGCCGGATCGCACGCGAGCGAAGTGGGACAGCTGCCTCGGCCCGACGCCCTCATCGATTTGGGCGACGGCTGAGAGCTGAACCAACTGGCGATCGCGTCCACGGAGGTACAAGCCCGTCATATCGCTGGGCGTGGCCCGTTTGTTTGGTGAAAGCTGCGCAATCACGTAGTACAACTTGTTGTCCCGCGTGAATGTGCTGATCCGCTGGCCGCCCAACATGGTCTGGAGCGTACTCGAGATGTCCGCGATCGGAACGCCAAGGTCCTCCGCGCGGTCACGATCGTACTCGATGGTCAGCTCAGGCTTATTGACCTTGAGATCGGTGTCGATGTTGATCAGCCCGTTGATCTGAGCGGCCCGACCCATCAGGCGCTGCATGCCAACCACCAACGAGTCGAAATCCGGATGTCGGATCACGAAGTTCACGGGACTGCCGAATCCCCCGAACGCCGTTGGGTTGTTTGCGAACCCGAGCACACCCGGTATGCCGAAGAGCTGTGGCTGTACCTCCGCGATGACGTCCTGCACCGATCGATCGCGCTCCGACCAGTCGGTGAGCCGGGTGAACAGAATGCCGAAGTTCACCTGTCCGCCGAATCCGACGACGCTGAAGTAGGCCTCGATGTCGTCGGTTCGTTCCAGGACTGCCTCGATCCGCTGTTGGTATTCGTCGGTGTAGGCGAGCGAGGCTCCCTCGGGAGCGAGCGTAATGATGATGAAGAATCCTCGGTCGTCGGGTGGGACGAACTCGCGCTTGAGTTTTCCAAACACTGCGATCGCAAGTACGACTGCCGCCGCGCCGCCCGTGACGATCACCCAGCGATGGCGGAGTGACCATGCGAGCGCTATGCCGTACCAGTCGGTGAGCTTGATGAATGTCTTTTCGAACACGTTGAACAACGCGCCGTGGGTCTTGGGTACCCGGAGAATCTTTGCGCACAGCATGGGGGTGAGGGTGAGCGCAACGAAACTCGACACCACGACGGCGCCGGTCATCGCGAGCGCAAACTCATTGAACAGCCGTCCCGTGGAGCCTTGGAGAAACGCGAGCGGGGAAAACACCGCGACCAGCGCAATGGTCGTGGCAATCACAGCGAAGGCGATTTCGCTGGTCCCACGCATCGCCGCCTGTTCCGGGTTCTCCCCCAGCTGTTCTTGATGTCGGTACGCGTTTTCCATTACGATAATCGCGTCATCGACAACGATGCCAATCGACAGAATGAGCGCCAGGAGCGTGAGATTGTTGACGGTGAACCCC
>JBFIZG010000456.1:0-3086 GCA_041604955.1 Gemmatimonadales bacterium
CCGCCACCTAACGGATCTGCAAATCACCTGGGGGCGACTCGCCACTTGGCAAGCTGCAGCCGCAGGTTGCTATGAATGATCTAAACGTGCACAATCGCTGTATTCCCTAACAGCGGACGCGCCCCGGCAGGTGCATTTGCTGGTTAGGCGGCACCCCCTCGAGTTCGTCGTGCCTGCCAAAGCCTCGTGACACCGACGGCTCCTGCACCCCAGAGCAGACTATTGAGGGCGAGCATCGGAAGACTGCCGAAGAGGCCGACCGGCAGGAGTAATAGCCACGTACCGAGGCCCAGCGCTTTGAGGACGAAGCCTGGCTCGCCCCCTCCGCCATGCATGAAGCCGACATCGATCATGTAGGCGAGCAGCGCGACACTCAACGCGAAATGGCCTACCGCAACCACACCGAAGATGCTGAAGGTACGTTTGCGCATGTTGCCGCCTAACCCACATGGACTTGCAAAGCTGAACATGGCGCGTATCTGCCATATCGCAATATGCAGAGCGCGACAACAGCACCTAACTGAACCGCAACCCACGTGCTTTGCATGACCGGGCAACAACGGGCTCTTGTGAGATCATGCGACGTGGCAAGCGCGTATAATCCGTAGTCGACATAACGGCGTTAGGCTGACCGTGCCGAGCGTCGGTGAGTAACATGGGCCGGCCCGGCCACCGCGGCTAACCCGTTCTGCATTGGTCGGTTCTGTCTGGTATCGCTGGTTACTGTGGGACTCCGGAGGAGGGACTCGACGACTCTAAGGCGCGCTCCCTGAGCGCGCGTGCTTCGAAAGAGTGCCGCCTACGCAAAAACGCACGGCCATGGGCCGTGCGTTACTCCGGAGGAGGGACTCGAACCCCCGACCCGACGGTTAACAGCCGTCTGCTCTACCAACTGAGCTACTCCGGATCGAGCGCGAATACGCTCGCGTTCAACTCCTAATATGTCACGACGGCGGTCATCGCGCACCACACGGTTGAATGCGGCCGGCGGAGTGTAATCGCTACCCCGTGCGGGCGCAAGCGAGCGCCGCATCGTCGGTCTGTACCAACACCTCGCGCAAATAACCCGCCGTATGCGTGTCCGCTTGTGCCACGTCTTCCGGTGTCCCCGCCGCCACCACTCGACCACCGCCCGCGCCGCCCTCCGGCCCCATGTCGATCACCCAGTCAGCCCGTTTGATCAGATCCATATGATGCTCGATGACCAGCACCGTGTGCCCCGCATCCACCAACCGGTCCAGCACCTTGATGAGCGTCTTCACGTCGTCCAGATGAAGCCCCGTGGTCGGCTCATCCAGAATGTACAACCGGCTGGCTGCACGCCTACGCGCCGTCGCGAGCTGTCGCGCGATCTTCAAGCGCTGCGCTTCGCCGCCCGACAGCGTCGTCGCCGGTTGCCCTAGCCTCAAGTACCCCAAGCCCACCTGCTGCAGATGCCACAGTGATTTCCCGAGCTTCTCCTGATGCCGAAACCGCGTGATCGCCTCGTCCACCGACAAGTCGAGCACGTCCTGTATCGACAAGCCCTTGATACGCACGTCGAGTACCTCGGGCTTGAACCGCGAGCCCTCACACGCCTCACAAGGAACGAAGATGTCGGCCATGAACACCATCTCGACCCGGATGTGTCCCGCTCCCTCGCATAACTCGCAGCGCCCGCCGTCGGTCGCGTTGAAGCTGAACGTCGCCGGCGTGTACCCGCGCGCCCGCGCGAGCGGTTGCGTGGCGTAGAGTGCGCGAATGTCGTCGAACGCACGGACATATGTGATGGGGTTCGACCGCGGCGTCCGCCCGATCGGCGATTGATCGATCAACACCACATCGTCCAAACGTTCCCAGCCCTCCACACCGTCCACCGCGCCGACCGCTTCCCCCAAGTGCTCCTTCGCGCCGTGCGACCCCCTGAGTCGCGCCGCGAGCTGGCGATATAAAACGTCGTGGACCAGCGTCGACTTGCCGGAACCGGAGACGCCGGTGACCACGGTGAGCGTTCCCAATGGTATGGAGACGTCGACGCCGTCCAGGTTGTGAAGGCGCGCCCCCGACACCGTGAGCCAGCGCGGCCCGGCGCGCCGGCGGGCGCTCGGAATCCCGATCCGCTTCGCGCCACTCAGATACTGACCGGTCAACGTGCCCGCGGCTTCGGCGGCCTGGACCGAGCCCGCGAAGACCAAGTCGCCCCCCGCCTCACCGCTCCCAGGTCCCAATTCGATCATATGTTCCGCCGCGCGGATCGCCGCCAAATCGTGTTCCACCACCACCACAGTGTTTCCCGCATCCGCGAGTTGCCTGACGAGGCCGAGCAGCCGGCCGATGTCCCGCGGATGGAGCCCGATCGAGGGTTCGTCTAACACGTACAGCGTCTCCACCAGACTCGCGCCGAGCGCGTTGGCAAGCGCAATCCGCTGCGCCTCTCCACCAGAGAGCGTCCGCGTCTGACGGTCGAGCGAGAGATATCCCAGACCGACGTCGCACAAAAATTTGACACGGTTTTCCAACTCGGTGAGAATGGTCGCTGCCAGACCGCGCTCGAACGCCGGAAGCTCCAATCGCGAAAGCCACGCGGCAATTCGTTCGGCCGGCATCGCGCTCAACGCGGCAATCGTCGTCTCTCCGACGTGCACCGCCAGCGCCTCGGGCCGGAGCCGCCCACCGTGACACGCCGGACAGTCGTTCGCCTTCTGGTACTGTCTCAGAAACACCCGGATGTACTGCTTGTACCGCTTCCGCTCCAATGCGCGCAAAAACGGATACACCCCCACGAACCGCCCCAGTTTCCCATGCAACAGCAGCCGACGTTTGCTCGTCGCCAAGCGGCGCCACGGGGTGTCCATCGCGATCCGTTCCGCGTTGGCGGTGTCCTTGAGAAGACGGCGACGGCTGGTGTACCTGGGTTTGGTCCAGGGGTCGAGAGCGCCCTTGGCGAGGGTCAACTCCGGGTCGGGGACGATGAGCGAGTCGTCATACTCCAAGACCGCTCCGAACCCGTTACATCCCGGACAGGCGCCGCGCGGGTTGTTGAAGGAAAACAGGTTGGGGCTCAACCGGGTGGCCGCCAGGCCGCAACCCGTGCAACGCGGTTGCTC
>JBFIZG010000457.1:0-3078 GCA_041604955.1 Gemmatimonadales bacterium
CACGCTCGTACTGCCGCCGCCTTGGGCATTTCCGCGAGCACCATGTCGCCCTTCTTCATCGTCCACGTCGACATGAGCTGGGCGTCGCTCTTGGATCCGATGATTGCCTTGGCCTTTTCGACGCCTTCGTCAAACGCCTTCAAGATCCCACTGCGTGAATCCAACGTCGGTGGCGAGTAGTCTTTCATTTCCGGCGCGTCGAAGTCCAGTACATCTCCCTCGACGATGCCGGGCGCCCAGCTCGAGGTCTCCGCCAGGTGACTGGCCAGGCGGCCGAGGGTCATCGATTTCTCGTGGGGGGCCCAATCGAGCTTGTCGTCCGGAACGCGCTCCAAATGGCCCCGCGTCAACGCCATCTCGTGACCGTATTCGGCCAACAGACCATCCTTGATCGATGCGGGCGCTGCTGTCGTCATGCTCCGCTCCTGGTTCGGGTATAAGGTGTATTCGTAGAGCTTAGACCCGGGTACAGCAAGCGGCAAGATGGGATACCGGGTCTCCTATGAGCTCGATGGGAATGGGGTGTCGTGGAGGCTTCTCCTCTCGCAGGGAGGGAACGCTCGCCATAGCTTATCGCCCATGCCTATCGATCAACTCGACATCGACACCTGTCTCGGCTCAGATGAGGATCCGTCGCGGCGTGACGGGTCTTTGACACCTCCAATCGTCCAGACGTCGCTATTCGCGAGCGCGACGTTTCGGGACCTCCTGGACGGACTCGAGGCGGAGCATCGCCATCATGTCTATACGCGCGGTCAGAATCCGACGGTCGAGGCAGTCGAACAGAAGCTCGCGCTGCTCGAGCGGGGAGAATCCTGTAAGTGCTTCGCGTCGGGTATGGCAGCCGTGAGCGCGGTCCTGATGGGACTGCTGGAAGCGGGGGATCACGTCGTATTCGTGAACCAGATCTACGGCCCTACACTCGAATTGGCGGCGCATCTCACCCGGTTCGGGATCCAATACGACATGGTTTTGGAGCGTGACGTGCAGATGGTTGAACGGGCGCTTCGGCCGGAGACGAAGCTCATCTGGCTGGAGAGCCCGGGAACCATGCTGTTTCGCGTGCTGGACGTCCCCGCCATCGCGAAATTGGCAAAGACGCATAACATCGTGACAGCGATGGACAACACGTGGGCGACGCCGCTATTCCAAAAGCCTTTGTCCCTGGGCGTCGATCTCGTGGTGCACTCGTGTTCCAAGTACATCGGTGGCCACAGCGACGTCGTTGCCGGCGCGGTCATCGGATCTTCCGAACTCCTCCAGCAAATCTTCTACCGAGCGTTCTTGTTGAATGGCGGCGTGTTGGCCCCGTTCGACGCGTGGTTGTTGACTCGCGGTCTCCGCACTCTCCCCGATCGAATGAGGCGACACCATGCAGATGCATTGTCGGTCGCCGAGTTTCTCCGGGACCATCGAGCAGTGCGAACGGTTTATCATCCGGGATTGGGGGAAGACCGGGCACTGGCCGAGCGACAGCTTTCGGGTTACTCGGGTCTCCTGAGCTTCGACATCGGCCGCGAGCAACTGAGCCAGGTAAGTGGGGTGATCGATCGTTTACAACGATTTCGTATCGGGGTGAGCTGGGGCGGCGTCGAATCCCTCGTGCTCTCACCCAACCGCGGGACCAACCGGAAAGCACTCGACGCCCAAGGAATACCACCGGGGCTCATTCGCATCTCTGTTGGGTTGGAAGGCGCGGATGTGTTGATCGCGGATCTCGACAGAGCGTTGTCGGTGCTCTGATAACCAATCCAACATACGTTTTACCGTATACAGTGCACGGTGCACGGTACACTGTTTACTTTCTCCCCCGCTACCGATCTGACAGCAGCTCGCACTCCTCCCAACTCGCGTCCCGATGATATGGGTCTTTTCTCAGGAGATGGTGCAACATCTCGTGTTTGACGATCAACTCACTTTGGACATATGCACCTGAGATCACGATTTGCCCCGGGGGCAACCAGTACGCGGCGAGCGTTGTGTCTCCGTAGGTGATGCTCGTGGCTCCCGGAAGCTTGCGCCAGCGCACGTCGTCGAATGACGTGCCGGTGACATGCGCACATCGTTGGAGCTCGGCATACCACTCTGCGTACGCCGGCAGCGGTTCGTAATCAACCAGCCCCTCGGGTTCGGTAATCGACGAAGCACACGCGACGGAGACCACGACGACAGCAACCATTGCCAGTCCACCCGAAAAGCTGCGGAAGGGGAGAGGCATGGAGTACCTCCGATTTCGCAACTCGGTGTTTCGACTGACAACAGCAGCTTTCCTGCCACCTTGGGAGGCTCTGGAAACGCTTTTTTTACGGAGGGTTACGACCGGGGACTCGGGTCGCGTCTGTGGTGACGCCGCCACACTGTGGCTGCGACGACGGCGATGACGGATGGCAGGAACAAACGGGATCTACACTCACCACTCACCGATCGCGACACTCATCGACCGACGACGACTCTCACGATCTCTCGGACATCGGGACTGGTTCGCTAAAAACCAAACGGGGCCACGCCGATGAACGACGCAGCCCCGCATAGGGTGTTGGAAGCTAAGCGAGCTTAGCTCTGAACCTTCACCACGTTCTCGGCAGCCGGGCCCTTTTGACCCTGCACGACTTCGAACTCAACGGCCTCACCTTCACGGAGAGACTTGAAGCCTTCGGCCTGGATGGCCGAGTGGTGAACGAAGCAGTCCTTTTGCCCGTCGTCGGGCGTGATGAAGCCGAATCCTTTGGCGTCATTGAACCACTTCACTTTACCGGTGGTACGCATTCCGTACTCCTTGTCTGCTGATGTCCCACGGAGTCCGGATTCTCCGTACCAACCGCCGACATCAAGATTCCGCGGTTTTGAGCCTCCGCGTAAGGCTGCCGCACCGTGCGGCGAAACTATGAAAAAAGGAACCAAGCGTCTTGCCCGGTTCCCCCTGCAGTGCTCGCTTATCCGTGATCGGACCACCTCAAAACATCCAACCAGAAGGTAATTCGCGAGACCGGGGAGCGCCAGTCACGGCAACTGATGGGGCAGCATGGATTTGGCCCAGCCCTGTGGGGCCCGGGGGCGGTCGATTCCGTGCGATCGATC
>JBFIZG010000458.1:0-3065 GCA_041604955.1 Gemmatimonadales bacterium
ACCCGCGGCGCCGCTGCGTGGCGGCTCGGGAAACTCCGCGAAACCGGCGACGCGACCACCACCCTCGAGCCGAGGTCGGGTCGCACTGCCGTGTGGGTGAGGGGCGGCGGGGTGCCGCCTCCGTCGGCACCGCGGCGGCGTGGCCCGGTGCGGCAGGCGGGCGGCGTGTTATGCGCCGTGTGTGGGGCTCCGACGTCGGAGCATACGTATCGTGAGGTCATGCGGGGCTGCTCGCGGTGAAGTTCGCCAGCTTGTTCTCCGGGGTCGGCGGCTTCGACTTTCAGGAAGGCCAACAATGGATGTAACAACTCGCGACGATGGGTACACGCAGATACGGCTCCACCAATACGAAGACCTGCTGCGTGTTCGCGGTTTGCCAGAGTGGAGATTCATCAATGACGACACCATCCTCACCGAAACCCGTCACCTCACTTCGATAGGGTTGGACGACGAAGAAGCCGTCTACCGATGGAGCGAGCCTGCGTCTCATCTGTTCGATTATCAACGGTGGGTACTCAAGCGAGCATTGGACCGTGAACGGTTTGCGGCATTCCTGACGACGGGGTTGGGTAAAACCGCTATCCAGCTTGAATGGGCTCGTCTGGTGACGCGTCGCCATCAAGGACGCACTTTGATCGTGGCGCCGCTCAACATCGTGTCTCAGACGATAGAGGAGGCTGCCAAGTTCTACGGGGATGCGCTGACCGTTACTGATTTGCGGGTCACTTCGGAGTTTGCCGGTTGGCTCAGCAGCGGATCGGGGGTCGGTATCACAAACTACGAGAAGCTCGACGGCGTCACGGATGCGCTCCCCGTCCAAGCCGTCGTCCTCGACGAGTCGTCGATCTTGAAGAACTCGATCGGCGCTCGGCGTAACGCCCTCATGGCGGCGTTTCGCGGCGTGCGCTGGAAACTCGCCTGCTCCGCGACTCCCGCCCCCAACGACCGAGTCGAATACGCCGAACACGCGTACTGGCTAGACATTGTGCGGTCAACTCGCGAGTTCCTGGCGGGATACTTCGTGAACCGGGACGGCAAATGGACGCTCAAGTATCACGGCCGCGACGCGTTCTATCGGCACTTGGCGTCGTGGTCCGTGTTCATGGTGCATCCCGCAAAGTTCCGGTTCGACGGCGAAGACCTACACCTACCGCCACTCAACGTTGAGTTCCCAGAGATCGACTCCACCGCCGAGCAGCGCCGCCGCGCCCGCCAATACGAAACCGGGAACCAAGCGTCCCTGTTCGGAGCCACCCCCGGCGGGATCACGTCACGAACCAAAATGATGCAAATAGCTAACGGGTTCGTACTCGACGACGGCGACGTGACGAGGTTCCCGTCTCACAAACCCGACTGGATCGTGAACCTCGTAACCGACACGTATCCCCACGAACAGGTCATCATATGGGTTACCTTCGACGCCGAAGGCGACCACCTCGCCAGCCGTATCCCGAACTCCACGCACCTATCGGGCCGCACCCCCCGCCAAGTGCGGGACGACACTATTGAAGCGTTCCGCCACAGCAACGGACCGAACCGTGTCCTGATCCTCAAACCGTCCATGTTCGGCTTCGGACTCAACCTCCAAGCGTGCCGCATTCAGGTGTTCTCGTCGATCACCGACTCATTCGAACGTTACTTTCAAGCCGTGCGGCGGTCATGGCGGTTCGGTCAGAAACGACCCGTCAACGTCTACATTCCGCTCACCCCCTACGATTCCGCCATCACGCAGAACGTCTTAGCGAAACAAGCGACCTACGAAGAAGACACGGCCCGCCAAGAGCAGGTCTTTGTGGACGTACTCCGCCCGAAAGACCAAACCGAGAGGAGACTGTACGTGCCCGACGGGAAAATCGAAACCGGCCGCACTGAATCAGACCGATGGACGATGATCCACGGCGACTCCATACTCCACATGGAACACGTCATGGAGCCCGACTCGATGGATCTCGCCGTGTTCTCTCCCCCGTTCGCCAACCTGTTCACCTACTCCTCCGAAGCGGGCGACATGGGCAACGTCAAAGACGACACCGAGTACCGGCTCCAGTGGAAATGGTTTGCGGAACGGCTACTACGTGTCATGAAGCCCGGCCGCAACGTCGCGGTTCACTGCATGGACATTATTCGTTTCGCCGGCCAACACGGATACCGCCACACCTACGACTACCCGTCCGACCTCCGCGCCGGCATGGAAGACGCCGGGTTCATCTACCGGAGCCGAATCAGCATCGACAAAAACCCTCAAGTTCAAGCGACCCGCACAAAAGACCAGAACTTGCTATTTGTGACATTGACACGAGACGCTCTGGCCTCTCATTCACAAGCCGGCGAATACGTGCTGGTGTTCACCAAGCCAGGCGACAACGCCGTCCCGGTCAAAGCAATGGACATCACCAACAAAGAGTGGATCGCCTGGGCGCATCACGTTTGGTACGACATACGAGAAACCGACGTGTTGAACGCCAAATTGGCGAAAGAGCATGAGGACGAACGCCACATCGCTCCGCTGCAACTCAGCCTCATCGAACGATGCGTCCGGCTGTGGTCAAACCCCGACGAAACGGTGTTCTCACCATTCGCCGGCATCGGATCGGAAGGCTACGTCGCGGTAGGCATCGGTCGCAAGTTCTACGGCGTAGAACTCAAAGAATCCTACTACCGCAGTGCCTGCACATTCCTAGAACAGCGAGAAGTAGAACTAGGGGCGCAACTGTCGCTGGAATCCGTATGAACTTGGCAGAGTGGACTGCCTCTCTCCGAGCGTTCGCCGACAGCCGCGATTGGGGCCAGCACCACACGGGGCCACAGTTAGCGTTGGCGTTATGCGGCGAAGCAGGAGAGGTCGCTCAACTGTTCCGATGGCCCGAATATGACGGCGTTCCCACACTCAGCCGTCTCGAGGAAGAACTGGCAGATGTGCTGTGGTTCACTATCCGGCTAGCGGACGTCAGCGGTGTCGACTTGGAAGATGCGCTAAGCCGGGCGCTGGTCCGTAACTCGTTGAGGTTCCCCGTTGATGACGAACAGCGGCCCCCCATCCGAAGATGAGGGGCCGCTGCCAGGTG
>JBFIZG010000459.1:0-3061 GCA_041604955.1 Gemmatimonadales bacterium
GACACCTGACACCTGACACCTGACACCTGACACCTGACACCTGTCACCTGACACCTGTCACCTGTCACCTGACACCTGTCACCTAGTTAGGCGCATGCACGCCACCCACCCCATAGTGCCGGTCCCGACCAATACTCGGCCCGGACGGGGTCACCGCCTCGTTGTCAACTCGGGCAATGATTTGCCGAATGGATTTCGGGAACGGCTCCCGTCTCGCGTTATGACCGAAGACGTCGGTGTACCATACCTCGGGCCCGTCGGCGTTGGTGATCCGGATCGAATTGATGTCCACGTCGCGGTGCGCGCCGTCGAACGGCGACCGCGGATCGTCAAACGTCAACCCATCGACCACCCCTTCGCACATCGAGCCCCGTGCACGGTGGCCGTTCTCCAACACCTCGTAGCAAAGATCGATCGGTCGGCCCACGAGGTCGGGGCTGCTCGGGTCGTAATACCGGCTCGGATTGAACACATTGAAGTACGGACCAATACTCGCAAGCCGGTGTCCGCTCACGGTGCGGATGCTCTGTGACATCTGCCAGCTCTCCCGCAACGCGGCACTGAAGTTCGAGCGACCGCCCTCCGGCACAAACACGTGCCGTTCGATGCAGTCGCGGGTCGGGATCCGGCGTTTACCGCCTCCGTCCGGTGCGCCCGCGGGTAGCCCCGGCGCAACCTCGATATGCAGATCACTGTCGCAGTTGCTTACGAACTCCCCGGCATGCCCGATGGCCGACATGACGGAGACGTGGAGTTCCGTTCCACCATCACAACGAGCGTGGTACACGAGTTCGTGCATCGGCTGAATGAACGACCCCGCGCCGGCAGACCCCTGATGCAGTTCGACGAGTACATCGCATCGGATCTCGAACAGCGCATCACCGACGTCACCGAAACCGGCAGACATGCGGACGTCGTTCTCCCATTCGATCTTGTGACCAACGTGGGGCGCGAACAGATCGGCGACTTCGTTCACATACCCAAACGGAATGTCACCGACGTCCGGGTAGAGATCTGAGCCACGCGGATTCCGTCCGTGTTCGTGGCCAAACGAACAGCCGGTCTCGGGATCGACCGGCGGATGCCATGTCGGGTACAGCTTTCCGTCAACACCCACCACGGCAAACTTGTCGTGGATCTCAGGTGCGCACGTATCGCTCGCGCCCGGCGCCCACGCGCTGAACGCGCGACTCACACCGGACGGCGCATCGTCCGGGCCCACGGGAGCGCCTTCGTAGCAGCCGGTCGCAAAGATGATCGGCGAGGACAAGGCCAGCGCCGTCGCGAGCCGCGCGAGCTTCCGAGGAACAGGGAACATCGAGACCTCCATTCGAGGCAGCCAACCGCCCCGGTACAGTCCGGGCAATCCATCACAACAAATTCGTGTGCTCCACTGCAGCGGGGCTGTGATGACCGTCACGCCACGAGGCACACAGGTGTTGCGGTACACCCGCAACACGAGTGCTCTCTCTTTCTATTAGTGGAGCGTCAGGCCGACACCCAGCTGGATCAACGTCAGGTTGACGTTTGTGATCTCCTGACCCTCGGTGTGGAGATCCGCATAGAACGAGCTCACGAAGTTGAGATACGGAGTGAGCGAGACCGTGGGCAGAACCCGGAGATCATACCCGGCCCCGAACTGTCCGCTCACGCTCCTCGCCGTGATCGGCTCCCCGTCGCCGCTTCGTTCCTCAGCACGGTAGGCGAGGACGCCAATGCCTCCTTTGAAATACCACGCTCCACCCCGTCGACTGGGGTACCAGTACGCGATGGCATTGACGGCGCCAAGGTACTTTCGCACCTCTTCGTCGCTCGCCGTCCAGCCGTTCCCCTCGACACCGATGAGCAGATGCTGGCTTGGCGTGCCGCCGACCTTTACGTAGCCCGACATCGCGTCTTCACGCGTGTTCGCGCAAATTTCGCAATGGGCCCGCCCCACCCCGACACCCAACCCACCGCCGATCCAGAGTCCGTCCCGGGCAGACGCCGGCTGCGCCGAAACGGGAAGAACGGTTGAACCGAGCAGCGCGACACACGTTGCCAGCTGCACAAGGGACCTCGCGACTCTCGTAATCAATGAAGACACGGTTTGCTCCTTACACGCTCAGTTGTTGGGTGCGCCCGCCGCTATCCACGCACGCACGGTATCGATTTGAGGTTGGGTCAGGTGACCGCCAAGAGGCATTCGTGTTCCCAATCCACCGACGGCGCCCGCATTGCCCTCGAGCTTGAGCACGATGTAGCTGGAATCGGGCAGGCCCGGTGCCAAGCGGGAGAGCCGGGGCACCTGTTTCGATGGGACATCCGCAATGCTGCCGTACGACCGTCCCACACTCAGATCCATGCCTTCCTGCGGACTCGCACCGGCGTGGCATTCGGAGAACGCGCAGGTACGCGTGAAGATGGGCTGCACGTGACTCGTCAGCGAGATCGCGCCTGGAGCCGGCGGCGGCGGCGGCGGCGGCTCCACACCCGTTCCATCGCTCGCGGCACACCCCAGAAACATCGCGAGGGGCAATGCCGCTCCGACGATTGTCCGTCGGGTTCCGATCCATCTGCTGTACGTCACCGGAGCCTACTTACAACCCAGAACACGTTTTGCCTGTGAGGTAGATCACACACGGTAAGACGGTAAGACGGTAAGGCGGTAAGACGGTTAGACGGTAAGACGGATGGACGGTTGGACGGTTACAGACCACCGGACCCCACAGAGAGCACTGAGAAACCATGAGGTCACAGAGAACCTCTGTTGGTGCCAATTCTGTCCCCTCGCAACATGCTCGACGGAAGTGATCGTCCGATGGACTACTGCCCACAGCGTGATGGTTCTCTGTGTCCTCCAAGCTTCCTCGGTGACCTCTGTGGCCATCTCCAATGAATGCCATGGAGGAGCGACGTCCAGGCTCCCCTCTGCGACCTGGCGCGAAGCGGAACCAACGATTCAATTCTACCGCTTCGAAAACAGGCATGAGGGATCCACGCCAATGTTCGTGCTTTCCAGGACCCCACTACCTACCACTCACCACTCACCGTAAGAGCCAGCCACATGGCGGATACAGCC
>JBFIZG010000460.1:0-3054 GCA_041604955.1 Gemmatimonadales bacterium
CGAGAAACGCGTGAGCACCGTGTCACGCGCGCCTCCTACGTCGTCCACCAGATTGACGAGAGTGAGCTGACCGGAATTGGTACCGGCGCCGACGAAGAATTTCAGGGTATCGGCCGTCGCCGTGTCGACGTATCCGATCGTGCCGTTCGGGAAGAACACCCGCGTGCTGTCGGTGAACTTGTGCAGCTCACTGGCCGAGACGGTGACGAAATCGCGAAAGTCGCCGCTGGTGATCGATGGCTGCCCGTAAAACCGCTCTACGGTAATTAATGTAGGAATGTAAGTGGCGCCGAGCGTCGCGTTCGGCAGCGTCGGATCGGTCAAAGTCACGCTGACCGTGGACGTGCCGGTATCGCGTGCAAGCCCGCTGCCTGTGCCGGCATTGAGCAGCCGAACTACGGACGGGTCGGCTGACGTGAAGTTCGCAGCGAAGGCCGTCAGCAGCGTATCGCCGCGGGTGTCGCGCACGCTGGCGAAGTACTGCACCGTATCGCCCATGACGGGGGTGGTACTCGAGGCCGAGTCGGCGGTCAGCAGGTACGTCGTGACGCGTAACTGGACGCTGTCGCGTAGCGCGCGCCGCGGCAAGCGCGGTTGTGACAGGTTCACCCACAACCACGACTGCCCGGTATCCGCGAAAACGGCTTGATTCACTATAGCGGTGACCGGTCTGACGATGAGCGAGTCAGAGGTCTCGATCGACTGAACCGTGCTGAGGCGGGGCTGTGCGTTCTTAGTAACCGCAACAGTGACGGTCACGCTGTCCGTTCGTAGTGTATCGGCCAGCGGGCCAGGACCCGCGAAGTTCGACTCGATATTCACCTGGCGCACGAACGTGCTCACCCGCAGCGTGTCGCCGAACGGCTCGCCCGGCAGATCCAGGTCATCGAACTCCACGGAGACTAAGGCGCTGCCGGGATTCTCGAACACCGCCATCGTGTCAGAGACGATGCGCACGACCGTGGGATTCGATGATGTCCAGCGAGTGCCGGCCGAGGTGAAGTTCTTGACCGTATCGTTCCCGGCCTTCACAACCGTTGCCCGGAATACTACGGAGTCGGTAACGAGTGTGTCGCCGTTTATGAGACTGAGGTCACCTGAGACGTTAGTGATCACGTCCCGTCGCACCACGAACGGCTTCACCGTGACGGAAAGCATGCCCTCGATGAGCCGGTTGGGGTGCCCGGGGATCTGAGGCTGATCGACGGTTATCCTCAGGTTCGCCGTACCTTCGCCCTTGAGAAGGGCGAGGTCGGCACCTGTCGCTCCCGATGGGTCGACGACATCGGTGTTGGACGACGAGACGATCCTGACGCCAGAGCTGGTGACGGCGTTGCCATCTTTGGTGACCGTGACGTTTGCCCGAACGATATCGCCCATCAACCCATCGTTCGCCGGAACCGCGGCTCCCGTTACGGTGGACGACAGCGAGAATTGCGGAACGTATTCGGTCACCCGCAGGTCCATCTGCCCCTGCAGGTCGACGGTCCCCTGCAACCCGGGATCGGAGATGGTGACCCGGACAGTCGCCTCACCTGTCGACTTGAAGGTCGCGTCTCCCGTTGACGCGTTCAGGATCTCGACGACGCTGGGATTGGTGGATGAAAACTGCTGGGAGACGATTGGCACTTCGCGACCGCTGTCCGTTAAACGAGCCGTGAGGCTTACTGTGTCGCCGAGCAACGTATCCCCCGCCGCGAGGAACGGCGAGGCTCCGGCCGAGATCTCGACGACGAGCGTGGTCTGCCTCTGCTGTGTCGTTATATCCTCACAGCTCACGGCGCCCAGCAGCGCGAACGCCACGACAGTGACCGCGACCCGGCGGCTCACGAGCGCAACCGCAGCAACGTGAACTCCACGTCACCCATAAGGGTTACCCGTACGCCATCCGCCGGCATCAGCTCCAGCGATAGGTCGGGTGTCTCGTCACCTGGCAACTGGTTAGTCTGCGTCACCCGGGACTTCTTAGCGCTCCGCACCCCATCGATCAAACCGTACAGCCAGAACGCGCCAGCTACTGCCGCACCGACAACGATCTGGCGTGTTTCTTTGACCGTATCGGTCCGCGTCACGCTGTAGGTGCAGAGCGTGTTGCCCGTCCCCGGGTCGACCTGGCATGTCGCCGTCGGGGTCGCAGCGCTGTATTGGAAGCCGGTTATCTCTTCGCTGGTGATGAGATAACCCGCCGCCAAGCCGGCCGCCGCGCCCAAGAGCACGACGACACCCTTGGCCGTGTTGCCGGAGTAGAACTCGCCGCCGCCCGGAAGCACGAAACCGAGAGCCGCCGCAGTAGCCGGGCTCTTTCCAGTTAAGCTCCCGGTGCCGAGCGTGTCGGTCGGCTCGGCAGGCTGCCTTGCCACGGCGGCGCTCACGCTGACTCGCGCCATGCCCACGGGCCCCTGCGGGCTGACCGCTCGGACCCAGGTCATGCCTGGCGACCTGCCCATCACAACACCCCCCTGCGACACGACAGCAACCGTCGAGTCGTCCGAGCTCCACTCGAAGACGACGTTGGGGATTGCGGTGCTGTCGGGGTCCAGTGCTTTGGCCCGCAGGATCTCGGTCGAGCCCGTGGCGACCGCCAGCTCGGCTGGCTCTAGCGCTACAAACGTCACGACCCGGGGCAACTTCACACACTGGCTGCGACCGCGCAGGTTCGCGATCAGACCCTCGCTGGCCCCGGAGACCCGCAGCTTGCCGGCTGCCTCGTCGTCGAGACGAAATCCTAGACAGGCTTCTCTGACAAGAAAGAGGATGCGCTGATCAGAAAAGACCCCCGATTCGACCATCTGGGTCAGTTGATCGAGGGTAAACGGCGGGCGTTCCTCCTGAGCCTGGAGCCCGGAAACTCCAGCGGCCAGTAAGGCAAGAAGAACGGTGCTAGTAAGAAGGGCGTACCGCTGCGTCATCTCGGTCGACGGGTCACCGATTCACGATTCAAAGCTGTCAGCGAACTCGATTGTAATCTAAGGACAGACGGTCTGTTGCTCCATGCGACAGGCGAGCCGGGCCTTACGTATCCCTTCATCCGCCTGCGCGACGATCGTCTGCAGC